>JAPYOZ010000001.1 GCA_029941485.1 Gammaproteobacteria bacterium
AAATAACAAAGTTACTTAATAAAAAAACCCACCGAAAGGTGGGTTTTTTAGTTTTTATTTAACTATATAAGCCCATATTCTGCCTAAGAACTCATGGATTATATTTTTTGATTTTTTAATAGATCCTGTACTTGGGGCTGACAACCATTCTACCTTTGTACTTTTTTTAAATTCTGTCGGAGCGGCAATTGGGTTCATACCCATATTTGTAAATAATTCTATTGCTCTAGTCATATGCGATACTGAAGTTACCAGTATAAATGGTTTATCTCCAATAATTGACTTGGCAAATGTAGCTTCTTCCTGGGTGTCTTTTGGGTTGCCATTAATAATCAAGTTATTATCAGAGATATTTGCAATTCTGGCAATTTTTGCATTTATCTCGGCATTAGATATTTGATTTCCAAACCCTGGGAATCCAGTAAAAATTAATTTTAAATTAGGTTTGTTTATTTTCTTAAAAATACTAATACCTTCCATAGTTCTTTTTAAGCTAGTACTGCTAATTTGACTGGATAATGGCCAAGCCGGATTGTCATAATGACCAGAACCTAATACATGGATATATTCAATATTATTGTAACTATAGTCATATTTTGAGTACTTACCCTCTAATGATTGTATCAAGCTGTTAGGGACGGGTGGATAGCTAAAAAACAGTAATAAAAATAAAGAGAGGCTTAGAAAGAACTTAGCTTTTACATGGCTAGATTTATATAAAAAATACAAACCTATAACAAATAAAAGCAGGATTAATCCTAGTGGCTCAACAAAGAAAGTGATGACTTTTTTTGTTGAGAACAAGATATCCATTGGGATTTATTAAATACCTCTTAATAATTCATTGATACTAGTTTTAGAGCGAGTTTTAGCATCTACTTGCTTGACGATCACCGCACAGTAAAGTGAGTAGCTTCCGTCTTTAGAAGGCAGATTGCCAGAAACCACAACAGAGCCTGCAGGGATACGACCATAAGAAATTTCACCTGTTTCACGGTTAAAGATCTTAGTAGACTGCCCAATGTAAACACCCATTGAAATAACAGAGCCTTCTTCAACAATCACACCTTCGACCACTTCTGATCGAGCGCCAATAAAACAATTGTCTTCAATAATGGTAGGGCTAGCTTGGAGTGGCTCTAATACGCCGCCAATGCCAACACCGCCAGAAAGGTGGACGTTTTTACCAATCTGTGCGCACGAACCAACGGTTGCCCAAGTGTCTACCATGGTACCTGAATCAACATAGGCGCCAATGTTGACATAAGAAGGCATTAGTACTGTGTCTTGCGCGATGAAAGAACCACGACGTGCACTAGCAGGTGGCACCACACGCACACCCGTTGCCTTGAATTCTTCTGGTGTAAGGTCTGCAAATTTTGAAGGTACTTTGTCAAAGTATTGGGTAAAGCCACCATCCATTGGTACGTTGTCTTCCAATCTAAAAGATAACAGCACTGCTTTTTTGAGCCATTCGTTTACCGTCCAATCGCCAATCGCTTGTTGCTCAGCAACACGAGCTTGGCCAGAATCTAATAAATGGATTGCCTCAGCGACGGCTTCTTTAATCTCGCTACTGGCTGTTTGTGGGTTGAGGTTAGCTCTGTCTTCAAAAGCTGCTTCAATAATATCTTGCATTTTTAATATAGTTGTAAAAAATGCACATTATATCAGAGACATATTTTTATGCCCAATGCTTAGTGCAATATCAATACATATCAATACATCAATAACCTTATTAATGATATGATATTGCAAATTCATTAAATACCATGAGATAGTACATGAGTCAAGATAGTATTCAGGTTGATAACTTATACGAAGAAGGTGAGCAGTGGGTACAGAACTTAGGTGAAAAAACCGTTCATGCTAAGCGCATGAAAGGAAAATTTAGACTGATTAAATGGTTGGGTACTTTGGTTTGGTTGCCTTTTTTCATTGGCCCTTATGTGTCTTGGAATGGACGACAAGCGATTTTATTTGATATTGAGAAAAGACAATATCATTTGTTTGATATAACCATTTTCCCACAAGATTTGTGGATGTTGACCATGGTGTTATTATTTTTGGCTATTCTACTAGCTGCAATGACGACTGTGCTAGGCCGCGTATTTTGTGGTTACTTTTGTTTTCAAACGGTTTGGACCGATATGTTTACTAAGGTTGAGGAGTATTTTGAAGGGGCACCGACTAAACGTCGAAAGCTTGAAGTGGCGCCGTGGGATTTGACCAAAATTCGGATTAAAATTAGTAAACATGTGGTTTGGCTAGCCATTGCTTTTTTATCTGGCGTTACTTGGATGTTGTATTTTGGCGTGTCATGGTTTGATTATTTTGATGGCAGCGCTTCTGGTACCACGCTCACTATCACTGCTGTTATTTCATTAGGCGCCTATACATTTGCAGGACATATGCGTGAACAAACGTGTTTATGGGTTTGTCCTTATGCGCGTATTCAAGGGGCGATGGTCGATAAGCAAACCATTATGCCAACTTACGATTATTATCGTGGCGAGGATCGTGCAAAACTCAAGAAAGGTCAGTACGTTGAAGGCCAAGGCGACTGTATTGATTGCCACCAGTGTGTTGCCGTATGCCCAACAGGTGTTGATATACGTAGGGGGCAAGAATACGGCTGTATTACTTGTGGATTATGCATTGATGCTTGTGATTCAGTGATGGATAAGGTAGGCAAACCTAAAGGTTTAATCAGGTACGCTTCTTTGGACGAGCTTGAATTCAGTAAAAATTTTGTTGCATTGTATAAACGACCTAGGGTGATTGTATATTCAGCAATTTTATTAATGGCATTATCGACTTTGTCTTACGGATTGTTTAATATTGCACCAATGGACCTTAAGGTTTTGCATGACAGACAACCGTTGTTTGTCCAACTTTCTGATGGTTCAATTCGTAATAAGTACGAGCTTAAGATCATGAATAAAACCGATCAACCAATGCTGGTTGATGTGAATTTTAAGAGCGCTATTGGTAATTTAAAATCTAAAAAAGAAATTAAAAGTGTTACCATACCGTCGGGTAATGTTAAATCTATTTATGTTTATTTAACAGCATTTGAATCTGACGTTGCCGATGATAATGACGTAGTTTTTACAGTAAGTAGTGATGATGTTACGCTGAAGTACCAATCATCATTCTTTACGCCCAAGAGTATGCGATGAGGTTTTATAAAAGTCCGATGATGGTTGCAATGCTGTCATTATTTTTAATTTTAGTGGGCGCGACTGGTTATCGAATTATTACTGCATTGGAAACACATCCGGGTTTAGTAGTGGAGGATGCTTATTTGAGTGGCGAGTCGTATGCCAATACGTTGGATTATAAAAATCAGTTAAAAACACAAGGTTGGACATTAGAACTAACGACTCCAGAATTACCCATTCATGGTACTTTGCAAATCTATCAGGCGAGTAGCGCACAATACGGAAAAGCTTTAACCGGTGCAAAAGTAATGGCGTATTTTTATCGACCGTTAGAGCCAAAATATGATTTTTCTTCACTCATGAAATTTGATAATGATACTTACCAAGCGAAAATAAAACTACCTTTAAAGGGTCGTTGGGACTTTGTGGTAGAGGTGACTAAGGGTGAATTCTTGCAAAGAGCATCAACTAAGATGTTTATTCAGTAGGTTTTAATCCTCGTGACAATGGTTATGATGATGTTCATAAGTAGCCATTAGATCGTCCATCTGATCGGCAAATAAATCATTAAATTGTGCATCCTTGAGAATGGATTCGGGCTGTCCGATGCAACAAATATGATGGTACAAACACAATACTTGGGTGGACTCTTTCATAACCCTGTGAAGATCGTGAGACACCATTAACACCGCACACCCTTGTTGTTGATGTATGTCTTGAATGAGTTGGTACAAATGCATTTGTCCATTTACATCTAAATTTTGAGCGGGTTCATCCAGGATGAGTACATTAGGTTTTTTGAGTAGTGCACGCGTTAGTAGTACACGTTGCATTTCACCTCCAGACAAACTTTTTAGGGGAGAGTTTAACAACCCTTCTGTGCCAGTTAAAGTGGAAGTTTCATGCACAAAATCTTGATTAACTTTTTGATTAAGATTCAAAAAGTTAATCACTGAAATTGGAATAAAAGGATTGGGACTAAAAGCTTGAGGTGTATAACCCAGTCGAATATTTTTTGCTCGATTAATACTACCAGTATCAGGCTTAATCAACCCTAATAAAACTTTGATTAACGAGCTTTTCCCTGCGCCGTTTGGACCAATCAAAGTGATAAATTCACCTTTCTTTAGCTCGAAACTTACTTTATCAAGTACACCTTTTCCATGATGGCTAAGGCTGATATTATTCGCGCTAATGAGTGTTTGTGTTGTTGACACTAAAAATGAGTAAGAAATAAAATCTATTTTATACTTACTAGATTAGTGTTGCCTATATTTTGCTTGTGGTAATGTCATGATAAGTGTTAAAAATTGGTAAAATCCAAACCATGTCGCATCAACTTATTTTAATGGATGGCTCAGCTTTTTTATTTCGAGCTTATTTTTCTACACTCGCCCAAAATTTAACTAACGCAGAGGGTTTTCCCACAGGCGCTATGTTTGGTGTGATTAACGCCATTAAGCACCTTCAAAGAAAATATCCAGATGCCAAAATTATTACCATTTTTGACGCCAAGGGTAAGAATCATCGGCATGATATTTACCCAGAATACAAGGCCCATCGTAAGCCAGCTGACGATGAGTTAGTCATGCAGATTGAGCCGTTGTATGAAATTATCCGCGCCATGGGTTTTCATTTTATGTGCGTGCCTGGCGTTGAAGCGGATGACGTGATTGCCACGCTGAGTCGTTGTGCTGATGAAAATAAATTAAAAACCATTATTGCCAGTGGAGATAAAGACTTAATGCAGCTCGTAAGCGATAACATTACTCAGCTGAATATGAAGGGCGACCTGTATGATAAAACAGGTGTGGTAGAAAAAATGGGCGTACACCCTGACCAAATACTAGATTTATTAGCCTTGACCGGCGATAGTGCGGATAACATCCCCGGAGTGCCAAGCGTTGGCCCGAAAACGGCCATTAAATGGCTGAATCAATTCGAAACAATTGCAGGTGTTAAGGAAAATGCCGAGAGCATAAAAGGCAAAGTTGGTGAAAAATTACGCAATAGTTTTGATTTGTTAGATTTGTCTTATCGATTAGTTCAGCTTAAATTTGACGTTGATCTGCCTTGTGATATTTTGACGGACGAGCCAGGAGTGGACAATGAAAAACTGATTAGCCTATATCAGAAATACGGATTTTCCATGTGGCTTAAGCAACTTAGTAACGTTGCTGATGTTGAGCTTGACAACAATGAACCTCCAGAGATAGACTTGATTCAAGAAAAAAACCGAGACAGAGAACAGAACAGTGGTGATTGGTTTTCTGAATACACTCAAACTTTGGTATTAGAACAGACTGGCTTTGAACAACTCGTTAGTCGACTAACGAAGGCTCAATCATTTGTATTTGACCTAGAAACAACCTCACTGGATTACATGAATGCAGCTATTGTTGGCTGGGTGTTTTTAGTTGGCAAAGAAAGTTTCTATGTGCCGGTTGGGCACGATTATTTAGACGCACCTAAACAACTGAATTTTGACAAAACTTTATCAGTATTAAAGCCTATTTTGCAGGATTCATCCATTAATAAAGTCGGCCAAAATCTTAAATACGATGCCCATGTTTTGGCTAATTATAATGTTGAACTTAATGGTGTTAGTGACGACACCATGGTGAAATCCTACGTTCTAAATTCAGTGGCTACTAGGCATAATATGGATGATTTGTCGATGCATTATCTTAATCATCAGACCATCCATTTTTCTGATGTAGCCGGCAAGGGTAAAAAACAAATCACTTTTAATCAGGTAGGTTTAAAAGAGGCTTTTCCTTACGCTTGTGAAGATGTAATTGTTACTCATGAGCTTAATAAAGTATTCGAAGAAGATATCGCTCAGTATCCAAAATTAGTTAAGTTGTATCAGACTCTAGAAATACCCCTGATTAAAGTACTGCTTAAGATGGAGCGCAATGGTGTTCAGATTGATGTAAGTTCGCTGAATGCTCAGCAGATAGATATCATTAAGCAAATGAATGAAATTCAAACTCAAGCTTTTGAGATAGCAGGGGATGCATTCAACCTCGAATCACCTAAGCAAATTCAAAAAATATTATTTGAGCCAGAGGGGTTAGGGCTTGAGGCAAAAAAGAAAACACCAAAAGGCGCCCCATCGACCAATGAAGAGGCGTTGAAACTTTTAGACCATCCTTTGGTTGATTTGATTCTTAGTTATCGAACCTTGACTAAGCTTAATTCAACTTACCTTGAAGCGTTGCCAAAACAGATTGATTTACGTACTGGACGCCTACACACTTCTTATCATCAGGCAGTAACAGCAACGGGACGGCTGTCGTCATCAAATCCAAATTTGCAGAATATACCCATTCGCACAAATCTTGGTGCGCGTATTAGAGGCGCTTTTATTGCCAGCAAAGGTAACGTTATTATTGCTGCAGATTATTCACAGATTGAACTGCGAATCATGGCGCACATTTCCCAAGATAATAGCCTTATTGAGGCGTTTAATAATGATGTTGATGTGCATAGCGCTACTGCATCAATGATGTTTAATGTGCCCATTGATGAGATAACTAAGGACCATCGTCGCAATGCTAAGGCTATTAATTTTGGCTTGATTTATGGTATGAGTGCTTTTGGTCTTGCTAAACAAATTAACGTTTCTAGAACGGAAGCAAAACAATACATTGATGCTTATTTTGAAAACTACCCAGGCGTACTCAATTACATGGATAGCATTAAGGAAACGGCTAAAACACAGGGTTATGTTGAAACGGTGATGGGTAGACGCTTATACTTGCCACAAATTAATGCAAAAAATAAGATGTTACAACAGCATGCTTTACGTACAGCAATCAATGCACCAATGCAAGGCTCGTCCGCTGACATCATTAAAAAAGCCATGCTCGATGTTGATGCGTGGATTGGTATTGACAACAATGACATTAAAATGACTATGCAAGTGCACGATGAATTAGTTTTTGAAGTGAAAGCTGAAAAGGCGGACGAGTTTGCTAATAAAATACAAACATTGATGAGCGACGCCTTTTTGTTAGACATTCCACTAGTGGTTGATGTTGGTATCGGTGATTCTTGGCAGCAAGCGCATTAGTCTTTTGAATTAAAACAGATTTAGACATGAAAGAACAATTACAAACACTATTAAAGCAAAGTTTGGAGGCATTAGTCAGTGAGAATATTCTTAGTGAAGTACCAAAGAGTATTCGCCTTGATCATTCTAAAGATAAAACTCACGGTGACTTTGCTTCTAACATTGCATTGGTTCTGTCCAAACAAGCCAAATGTTCACCGCAAAAATTAGCCCAGCAAATCATCGATCATTTGCCTAATTCTGGTGAGATTGTAAAAACTGAAATTGCTGGGCCCGGGTTTATTAACTTTTTCATGTCTCAAGATTCAAACACAGCAGTCCTTGATCAAATTCTTGAACAAGCTGTTGATTATGGGTGCTCAGACATTGGCAAGGGGCAAAGTGTTTTGTTGGAATTTGTTTCTGCTAATCCTACTGGGCCACTGCACGTAGGCCATGGCCGTGGTGCTGCGTATGGTGCAACGGTAGCTAATTTATTGCGTGCTGTTGGTTTTAAAGTTGATAGCGAATATTACGTCAATGATGCGGGTCGTCAGATGGATATTCTGGCAACTTCGGTTTATTTACGTTATGTTGAAACCGATAAGTTTCCCGATAATGGCTATAAGGGAGACTACATTTTTGACATTGCTAAACAAATTGATAATGCTAAAAAGTTAGACATATTTACAGATGTTTGTGCCGATGCACCCGAAGGTCAGTCTCAAAAAGACGGTGGCGATAAAGAAAAGCACATTGATGGTTTGATTGCCAATTGCAAAAGGTTATTGGGTGACGATTATAAAGTTATATTTGATTTGGCTATTGATCAAATTTTGGCAGGTATTAAAACTGACTTGGCAGAATTTGGCGTTGAGTACCAGCAGTGGTTTTCTGAGCAATCATTAGTCGATAGCGGGTTATCAAAAACCACGGTTGAAGCATTGCAAGCTTCTGGTCACATTTATGAAAAAGACGGTGCGCTTTGGTTTAAAACCACAGATTTTGGCGATGAAAAAGACCGTGTAGTAGTAAGAGATAATGGCATTCATACTTATTTTGCATCGGACATCGCTTATCATCTTGAAAAGTTTGAGCGCGGTTATGACAAGATGATTAATATTTGGGGTGCAGACCATCACGGTTATATTGCCAGAGTAAAAGCCTCTGTTGAGGCGTTAGGACACAATTCTGATAAATTAGAAATATTATTGGTGCAATTTGCTAATTTATATCGTGGTGGAAAAAAAGTACAAATGTCCACACGCAGCGGCTCATTCGTTACCCTAGAAGAATTACGCAATGAAGTGGGTAATGATGCAGCGCGTTTTTTCTACGTTTTGCGTAAATCAGAGCAGCACATGGATTTTGATTTAGACCTAGCCAAGTCCAAAACCAATGAAAACCCAGTGTTTTATATTCAATACGCACACGCACGTATTTGCTCCGTACTTAAACAAGCCGATGAAAAATTTTCAAGTGTTTCCATTGAACCAATCTTATCATTGTTAGACAATGAGGCGGAGTTGGCCTTGGTTAAAGAACTTAATCGTTACAAAGATACATTGCAAACTTCAGCGCTTAATTATGAGCCACATGTATTGGCCTATTATTTACGTGATTTAGCAGGCAGTTTCCACAGTTATTACAACAGTTGTGAATTTTTAGTTGACGATGTGCAACTTAGATCGTCCAGATTGCTCTTGATAAAATCGGTTAAGCAATTGTTATCAAATGGTTTAAATTTATTAGGCGTGAGTGCGCCTGATTCAATGTGAGTGACCAAGCACAAAGAGACAAAGCCTTAGACGTTACACAGTCTTTTATTGTTCAAGCGCCCGCCGGTTCAGGCAAAACTGAGTTGTTAACTCAACGTTATTTAAAACTGTTGTCAGTTTGCGATGAACCAGAAAACGTTATGGCTATGACGTTTACCAATAAGGCGGTTGATGAGCTAATTGATCGTGTTCTATCATCACTTAAATCAACTGAAAACCCAAGACCAGAACAAACACATAAGCAAATCACTTACGGTTTAGCGTTAAAAGTAATTGAGCGTTCAAAGAAGAATAATTGGCAACTCCTGGAAACCCCACAACGTCTTAAAATATTTACCATTGATGGCTTGTCCAGCCTGATTTCTGGACGTTACCCAACTCGTTCACAATTAGTTACACCACGTATTATGACCCAGGATTGGGAGAGGAAAAAAGCTTATCATTCTGCGGCTGAGCAAACACTATTAATGATTGGCGATGAAGAACACAACCAAGCCATTTCGTCGTTATTATTGTATTTAGACAACAACATTGAAAAATTTTATCGGCTAACAACCAGTATGTTGGCCAAACGTGACCAATGGCTTACGCGACTGTATCGAGGCGATGCACTTGATCCATCCATACTTAGAGACAGTGCTTCGAAAATTATAATTCAGCATTTAAGTTGTTTAGAGAAAGAGGCCAAGCAGCATATTAACCAAGATTTTTTTGATTTGATTGCTGTTAATACGAAAGATGAATATGCGCAAATTCAGTCACTACCAGCAAGTAGTGTTGAAGATTTGTCGGTGTGGAAAATGCTCAGTTCGTTGTGTTTAAAAAAAGACGGGTTGTGGCGTAAAAGTCTTAATAAAAACAACGGCTTTCCCCCTGAAATTAAAACGCAAAAACAAGAATTTGAAAAAATATTACAAGAATTAAGTAAACATAAGTCTTTGACAGAGTTGTTAGGTGGAGTAAACCAGTTACCTGACATTGACTTTTCCAAATTGGAAATACAAGCGTTGGAGGACATTGCACAAGTATTAAAACTTTGTGTTGCACAACTTAATTTGTTGTTTGACAGTGAACAAGCACATGATTTTATCGAAGTAGCATTACGCGCTAACCACACGTTGGATGAGCATTCCAACGTTAGTGACATGGCTTTATTTTTGGATTATAAAGTTCAACATATTCTCATTGATGAGTTTCAAGACACTTCTGCTTCACAATTTAATTTGGTTAAAAAACTCATCCATCATTGGCAAGTAGACGATGGTAGAACATTGTTTTTAGTGGGTGACCCTATGCAATCCATCTATCGATTTAGAGAATCACAGGTAGGCTTGTTCTTGCAAGTAAAGGCGGTTGGTATTGCTAGTATTGCACCAAAATCACTAAAGCTAACTACAAATTTTCGCTCATCAAAAAGCATTGTTGAAAGAAACAATGTATTTTTTAAAAAAATATTTCCTAATGAGGAGGATATTTATCAAGGAGCTATTGGCTATTCATCATCAATATCAAATTCAGATTTAACCAATGATCAAGCCATTGTTTTTCATCCATTTACTCATAGTCAATATCAGGCAGAAGCAGATTTAGTACTGGAGATCATTAACGATTCTTTGAGTAAAAACCCAAAAGGAGAAATTGCCATATTGGTTAGAGGACGTTCACATCTGAGTGACATTGTTGATGTTTTAAAAGCACACAGCATTGATTTTGAATCAATCAAAACAACGGCATTAAAAGACCATATACTGACTAGAGGCTTATTATCACTCACAAAAGCATTATTACATTTAGGCGATAAACTTGCATGGCTTAGTGTACTTAGAGCGCCTTGGTGCGGTTTGTTATTGGAAGATTTATTAGTATTTTCCAAGCTTGATGATTGTATTATTTATGAACAATTGTCCAGTCAAAAAGTTTTAGATCAGCTTACTAAAGACGGGCAAAAAAGAGCAAAGCACATTGCCCAATCTTTAAAAGGTGCCATTGATAATCAAGTTCGTTTTAATTTTGTAGAAATTTTAACTCACGCCATTGATCAGCTAGGAATTTCTCAGTCGTTGTCCTTGCAAGAGGTAATGATTAAAGATCAATTTTTACAGATTATTTTTGATTGTGAATCACAACAATTGCTCAATATTGAAACCATTGAGGCAATATTAGAAGATTTATACGCACCGAGTAAAACGGCACAAGTAAAACTGATGACTATTCATGAATCTAAAGGACTAGAGTTTGACACGGTGATTATTCCTGGTTTGGGCAGAAAACCCAGAAGTGATGATGCGCCCATCATACGCATGAAAGAGTTTTCCAATCAATCGCTTTTGTTGGCGCCTATAAAATCATTCACCGCTAGTGATGATAGCAACACTTATAACTATTTAAAGTTTGTTGATTCTCAACAAAATAAATTTGAAACCATGCGCTTGTTGTACGTAGCAATGACACGTGCTAAAAATAATCTACATTTGCTAGGCGCATTAACTAAAGGCAATAAGGCAAATGCTAAGAGCTTGCTGGATATGCTGATGCAGTTCTATGAAGGTCATTTTGATGACGTTGATGCCGATAACGCACAAGATACGACTAAAAATATAGATACCCCTAAATTAGAACGATTTGTTCATTTGAAAAGTGTTTTGCAAAATAAGGTTGATCAAGGTGAGAGTGTTGAATACAATAAAAATTTTGAGATTTTGTTTAAGAGTTTATTAGGCACACTGGTGCACCAATATTATGAACAAGAGGTGTTTAATCCCGATAGAAAAAGCATAGAAATAAAATTAATTGAGATTGGTGTATCACCCACTGATGTTGATCAATACGTTCGGCACGTATTGAAACTACTTAATAATACCAAGCAAGATTCACAATTTGAATGGTTGTTCAAACAACGTGAATCAACCTTGGTTGAAGCAGAATTTATTAATGGCGATACCGTCATTGCCATTGATCGATTATTTATCGATGATGATGTTTTGTGGATTATTGATTTCAAAACAGCCTCTTTGTTGGACGATGAATCAGAGGCTCAGTTTATACAACGACAAAAATTTGAACACACCAAGCAACTGCTATTTTATCAAGAGGTACTGTCTAAAATTTACAACAATGACATTAAATGTGCATTGTATTGCCCTGCAATTAGTCAGTTGATTGAAATAGAGCACTGATCATAGCCACTGCATCACAGCCTGCATCAAAAGCTTGATGTTGATTGTTAAAATCAATACCGCCAATCCCTACAATAGGAATGTTTAATTTTTGTTTCGCCTTAATGATGAGATCTAATGGACAAAGTGGCGCATTAGGTTTCGTAGTTGATGGGAAAAGAGAACCAAACGCCACGTAATTTGCGCCTTGCTTTTGCGCCTGTTTGGCCAAATCAATATCATCGTAACAAGACACACCAATAATGGCTTGATTTCCTAATTGTTTGCGAGCTTGTTCTACGGATGAGTCGTTTTTCCCAAGATGTACGCCATCGGCGCTGATTTTTTGTGCTAGGTTGACATCATCATTGATGATAAATAAAGTATTATGTCTTAAACACAGTTGACGTAGTTTGTTTGCTTCGTCTATTTTTATGTCTTCATTAGCGTTTTTATGACGATATTGGAGAATGCTGATTTTGTATTGATTAAAAACTTGATCAATGGAGTTGAGTTCAAGTTTTTGATTAGGGGTTATGGCATAGATGCCACTAATTTTGTTATTCACTATGGTAAATTTTCAACTAAAGCACAATCTGTTAATCACAATTTTCATTATAGCGATTATCTTTGCTATGTGGCTTTTGATGAAGGCATTGTCGTATTCATTCAGTGAACTGCAAAAAAATACCGATCCAGTGTTGACGCAGAATGAAGAAGTATCAAAAGAAGTTTCCTATATGGAAAAAATTGATAATTTTGCCTTGCAAGAGTTTGGTATGGATAATCAACTTTCACGTTTTGTGAAGGCAAAAAATTATTTTCATTTTAAAAATTCACCTGCATTATTACTTGAACCGGAAGTTACCACGTACGATGTAAAGGGCAATAAAGATTATGTACTGACTGCGGAACGTGCTGATTATTTAGACAGTGGTGAGATCAAGTTTAAAGGTAAGGTAAACATACGTTCTGGGTCTGGAATAACGCATAAAATGAAAACCAGAGAGCTATTGGTCAGCACCAAAACAGACGATTTAATTAGTAATAAAAAAGTAACGTATTTAGGCGAGAATTTGAAGATTGTATCTCAAGGTATGCACATGCAAACCAAAGAAGATAAAATGAAATTAACTGGAAAAGCAGTTATTAAGCAAGATAGTGGCCAAAAAATAGTAACGAAAAATATTTATATTGATCAATCGAATGGACAAAAGCATTATTATTCAAAATACGACACGACTTATCTAGCGCAAGAGGACACAATCTATTCTAAAGGCATGGATTTAGACATGCAAAAAGAAATAATGCAGTTGTTAGGAAAAGTGAAAATCTTGCAAAATTCAGGCACTAAGATCGATACTCAAGACTTAACGGTTGACCAGTCAAACGATGGTGACGTGTATCGAACTAAAGAAAAAATACATTATCAATCTAAGCTCGCCGATATTCGCGCAATCGGTATGCATTACGATACTAAAAAGAGAAAAATCAAATTAACCGGTGGCGTGATAGGTAGCTATGAATAAGGTTTATCCGTTGTTAATGTGTTTAATGGCTAACAATGTTTTTGCATTGCCACAAGATGCAAGTGAGCCCATTAAAGTAAAAGCACACACAGTGATGATTGATGAGCTTAACGGTTTAAGCACTTACACAGGTAAAGCGCAAGTTAAACAAGGTTCTTTGATGCTGAATGCTGAAAAGATAAAGCTATTCAGTAATCAGACAGAAGTGATCAAAGTGATCGCTATAGGCACCAATAAAAAACTCGCTCACTACAAGCAGAATCAACCCAATCAACCGCGTTTTGTTGAAGCAACAGCACTTAATATTACTTATTTAATTAAGAAAGAGTTTGTGCATTTAAAGGGTAAGGCGCGTTTTGTGCAGGGGTTTGACTCGTTTAGTGGTGGTACGTTGGATTATGACATTGCTAATGATAAAGTCATTGCTAAAAAATCAAAAGATGGCACACAAAGGGTAAAGTTTAAGATCAAATTATAGTGAAAGCAATCACAGCCATAATTCATGGGAAAGTACAAGGCGTGTGGTTTCGTGGCTCTACTCAGAAAAAAGCAAATGAGTTAGGCATTACTGGCTGGATTAAGAACACTTCAAGAGGCAGTGTTGAGCTCGAAGCACACGGTGAAAAAATTCAGTTAGATGTTTTTATTGACTGGCTGTCTGAAGGCCCTATGTATAGTCGGGTAGAGCAAGTGAATGTGAATTGGATAGAACCAAGTGTTCAATTTTCTGCATTCAGTGTCAAATATTAAGCAATTATTTTTAAGGCAACTTATTGCCACCTTACCTTCAACAATGTAGAATACAAAACTCATTCGTTTTAAAAAAACACGGAGAAAACATTATGCAAGTTCAAGAAATTATGTCCACCAATGTAAAAACAGTTGGGCCGGATGACTTGGTTAAAGACATCGCCATCTTAATGGTGATGGATCACATCAGCGGTGCACCAGTGGTTGATGATGGCAACAACTTGGTTGGCATCATATCTGAAAAGGACATTCTTCAACATATGTTCCCTAAACTCGACGAAGTCATGAGCGACACTTACTTTGATTTTGAAAACATGGAACACAACTACAAGGACACCATGAACGTCAAAATCAAAGAACTGATGACCAAAGAGGTAGCCAGTATTGATTTAGACATGCCTTGTTTAAAAGCAGCCTCTACCATGTGGCTTAGAAGGTTTAGAAGAATTCCCGTTACCCATAAAGGTAAGTTAGTAGGCATTGTCAGTATTGGTGATGTGCACAGAGCTATTTTTAAATCGTGTATGAGCGGAGATTGATTTTTAATTGAATTAAAAGCACCTCACTATAGTTCGTTCATTTATTCATAAAGTTTTTTTTGACCTAATTCTCCCCATTGTATCCCTAAGGGGATATATTACAATATTACCATAAAATAATACGTTAAAAATGACCGTAGGTATAATTTCGCCTTTTAAATTAATATAGGATTATCCATGTCAAAATTAGTCCCACCACACGGTAGCGACACACTTAACCCGCTTGCACTAGAAGGCGATGCATTAGTGGCTGAATTAGCAAGAGCAGAATCATTGCCAAAAATTACTTGTTCTTCTAGAGAAGAAGGTGATGTTGTGATGTTAGGCATTGGCGGTTTTAATCCATTAGAAGGCTTTATGAATAAAGCTGACTGGCAAGGTATTTGTGACAACATGACTATGGAAAATGGCTTATTCTGGCCAATTCCTGTTACTTTATCAACAGACGATGAAGACGTAAAAGCAGGTGATGAAATAGCAATCGTGAGCGGTAAATCTGGCGACATTATTGCAACAATGAATATTACCGAGAAATACACAATTGACAAGGATCATGAGTGTGAAACGGTTTACAAAACAACTGAAGATGCGCATCCAGGCGTAGTAATGGTAAAGGCTCAAGGTAAATACAATCTTGCAGGTTCTATCAAGGTGTTATCTGACGGCGGTTTCCCTGCGAAGTACGATGATTTGTACATGACGCCATCTGAAACACGTGCATACTTTGATGAAAAAGGCTGGAAGACAGTTGCTGCATTCCAAACACGTAACCCAATGCACCGTTCGCATGAATACTTAGCCAAGATTGCAGTAGAAATTTGTGATGGCGTTATGATTCATTCAGTATTAGGTGGACTTAAGGCAGGAGATATTCCCGCCGATGTTCGTTCAGAGGCTATTTCTACCTTGATCGATAACTACTTTGTAAAAGGCACAATCCTACAATCTGGCTATCCACTAGACATGCGTTATGCCGGTCCTCGTGAAGCGTTACTGCATGCATTATTCAGACAAAACTATGGCTGTTCACACCTAATTGTTGGCCGTGACCATGCTGGTGTTGATGACTATTATGGCCCTTTTGACGCACACAACATTTTCGATGAAATTGCTGACGATGCATTGGTAACACAACCGCTTAAAATTGATTGGACGTTCTGGTGTCATGAGTGTGGTGGCATGTCTTCAATGAAGACTTGTCCACACGAAGCAAAAGATCGTGTTTTATTGTCAGGCACTAAAGTTCGTAAGATGTTATCTGATGGCGAAGATCTTCCTGAGGAATTTAGTCGTCCAGAAGTTGCCAAAGTGCTACAGGCATACTATGCAACGATCAAAGAAGAAGACAAGGTTGAAATTAAGTTGAGTGGACATTCGGCCAAATAACAAAGTTATTTGATTTTTAATTGTAAGGAAAACTTTTAATTAAGTATAATAATTTGATTTTTAACACGTTGACGTGTGTCAAAAATTAGAAGAAAGGACTATCAGAGCGTTAACAAAAGTGTTAATAATTGTAGTTTGTGACTAATTACCCTAAGGAGGAAAAGATGGATATCACTAAAACACCGATTGCTGATCTCTCAGCAACTATTTCATACGAAACGATGCAAGTATTCGTAATCGTTATGATTGCATTAGTCATTATCATGACAGTTGTTGATATGATTCATAAGAAAAGTGCAAAATTTTTCTATGCAAATGCAGAAAAATCGAAAGCAAACGCAACCAAAGAGTTAAGTACTGGAGACAAGGTTGGGATTGCGGTATCTACAGTTGTAGAAGATGTGGTTTTATCAGGTGAGTTTTGTAATTTCAAGCGTAGACTTGCACACCTCCTTACGATGTATGGTTTTATTTTATTTAACGCTATGACAGCCATCATCATTTTCGGTGGCGCTGAAGCAGCAGCAAATTCTTTGTTTGCTACATTATGGCATTTAGGTGCAGTTATGCTTGCAGCCGGTGGCTGGTGGTTCTGGTTGTTTATCAGAGTTGATGTGGCAGCTGAAGGCAACAAATGGTACAACATTTCTACAATGGACATGTTCAGTATTTCATTAATTGCAACTTCTACGTTCGCACTAATTTGGTCTTACGTTGGTGGCGGTACAGGCGCAACGTTTATCCTGTTTATTCTATCTGCAGTTTCATTATTTGGTGGCGTATTGTGGTCTAAGTTTGCTCACATGTTCTTCAAGCCATTTGCAGCGTACGATAAGCGTACAACTAAAGCGGACGGTTCAGCGATGAACTTGCCAACAATTACTAGAGATGATCCTGAGCAACGCGCAAGACACTCTATGGAACTACTGGTAGATGCCCCTATGGACATGGGTCTTGGTATTAAGCGCGAAGCGCCTAAGCACTACTAATATTAACATTAATTAACTAATTTAAGAAGAGAGGAAAATAATATGCCAACTTTTGTATATATGACTCGTTGTGATGGTTGTGGACATTGTGTAGATATCTGCCCATCCGACATTATGCACATCGATAAGAAATATCGTCGTGCTTTGAATATTGAACCTAATATGTGTTGGGAGTGTTACTCATGTGTTAAAGCCTGCCCACAAAACGCGATTGACGTACGTGGTTACGCAGACTTCGCACCATTAGGACATAGTGTTCGTGTAATTCGTGATGAAGAAAAAGGCACGATTGCATGGAAAGTTAAATTTAGAGACGGTCGTGAGAAGAATTTCTTATCACCGATCACTACTAAGCCATGGGGCTCAGCGATTCCTGACTTCAGAAACGAAGCAGAGCCTAGCCAAGAAATGCGTGACAGTGAATTGTTATCATTTGAGCCAGAGTCAATTCGTTTAGACGACGGTGGCTTACATACGTTAGAGTCTAACGGTTTGAAACTTAAAGAAGGAGTGTACTACTAATGAAAACAATTGTTGAAGATAATATTGATATCCTAGTTGTTGGTGCTGGTTTAGGTGGTACAGGTGCTGCTTATGAAGCAAGATACTGGGGTCGTGATAAGAAGGTTGTAATTGCTGAGAAAGCAAACATCGATCGTTCTGGTGCGGTTGCTCAAGGTCTATACGCAATTAACTGTTACATGGGTACCCGTTGGGGCGAAAACAATCCTGAAGATCACGTACGTTATGCACGTATGGACTTGATGGGTATGGTTCGTGAAGACTTAGCCTTTGATATGGCTCGTCACGTTGACTCTGCGGTACACAAATTTGAAGAATGGGGCCTTCCATTAATGAAGGATCCTAAGAGAGCAGACTTGCCTGAAGGTGATATTGGTAAAGGTGCTTACATGCGTGAAGGTCGTTGGCAGATTATGATTCATGGTGAATCTTATAAGCCTATCGTTGCAGAAGCTGCTAAAGTTAATGCCGATAAAACGTTTAACCGTATTATGGTTACACATCTATTAACAGACGATGCACAAGATAACCGTATTGCAGGTGCTGTTGGTTTTAACGTACGTACAGGTAACTACCACGTATTTAAATCTAAGACAGTAATTTGTGGTGCAGGTGGTGCATCTAATATCTTTAAGCCGCGTTCAGTAGGTGAAGGCGCAGGTCGTGTATGGTACGCACCATGGTCTTCAGGTTCGGCTTATGCATTAATGATTGAAGCAGGTGCTAAGATGACGCAAATGGAAAACCGTATCGTTCTTGCACGATTCAAAGACGGTTATGGTCCAGTTGGCGCATACTTCTTACACCTTCACACATACACACAAAATGCTTATGGTGATGAGTACGAATCTAAGTGGTTCCCAGCACTAGAAAAAATGGTAGGTAAAGCGTATTTAGATACGAAGAACCAGCATTTCTCTCACAAGCCAATTCCGACTTGTTTGCGTAACCACGCATTCATTTCTGAAGTAGCTGCTGGTCGTGGCCCAATTCATATGGTTACAGTTGAAGCGTTCCAAGACCCTCATTTAGAAGAAGTAGGATGGGAAAACTTCCTAGGTATGACTGTTGGTCAAGCGGTATTATGGGCTGCAACAGACATCGATCCTAAGTACATTAACCCTGAATTAACAACGTCTGAGCCGTATGTAATGGGTTCACACGCAACAGGTTGTGGTGCATGGTGTTCAGGTCCTAAAGACATTTCAGGTGATATTCCTGAGTACTACTGGGGCTACAACCGCATGATGACTGTTGATGGTTTATTTGGTGCAGGTGATGCTGTTGGTGGTACACCACACGCATTCTCATCAGGTTCATTCACTGAAGGTCGTTTATCTGCGAAAGCTGCTTGTAAATACATTGATGATGGTAAAGCGGAAGGTATTAATGTTTCTGAGAAGCAAATTGCTGATCGTAAAGAAGAAATCTTTAGACCTTTGGAAACTTACACAGTCGGCCGTAACGAAATCGTTGGCGGTACCGTATCTCCAAGCTACATTTTGCCATTCCCTGGTTTACAACGTTTACAGAAGCTGATGGACGAGTATGCAGGTGGTGTAACAGTACAATACATGACTAACGATAAGCTTCTAAACATGGGTCTACACAAGATCAAGATTCTAGAAGAAGATTTAGAGAAGATTGGTGCGGAAGATATTCACCAGTTACTACGTGCATGGGAGCTTAAGCACCGTCACCGTACTTCTGAGTGTGTTATTCAACATACTTTATTCCGTGAGGAGACTCGCTGGCCTGGTTACTACTATCGTGGTGACAAGATGAAGTTAGATGATAAAAACTGGCATGTTTTGACCACTTCTCAACGTAATCGTAATACAGGTGAATACACAATGGAGAAACAACCGTTGTATCACTTAATTGACGAGAAGTAAAAAAACACTTAACTAAAGCTTATTAGTAAGCCTTAGTTGAAAATTTAAAAAACCAACATAAGCTTATGTTGGTTTTTTTACTTCTTAAAATGGAGAATATAATATGGACATTCTTGAAAAGTCTGACAAAGAACTATTAGACATCGCACGTCCAATGTGGGACGATCTTGTTAAGTTTTCTAACAATGCAAATTATGGTGCATTCACCAGAAATTTCTCGGAAGAAATGTTGCGTGGTGCAAATGAAATTGAAATGGGTAAACAGTTTGCTAGAAGCGAGTTGACAAGGAACCTGCATGAAGACGTTGAATTCATGGGCACCATTCGTCGTGAAAAACATGTAACTGTTTTATTTAAACAAAGACACAAAAAGAAACCGGGTGAGTGGTTAGGTCGTTTAGTACTTGGTTATGAAGATGATGAAGTTAAAATATTTGGTGCAACCATTTTCTAACTGATGATAAATAAGATGATTATTGAAGACGGCAAGTTTGTTGAACTTATTTATAAGGTAATCGACAAAAAAACTAATGACGTCTTATCCGAGGTTGAGTTTCCACTTGGATACATTCAGGGTATTAGTGAAATTTTATCACCAGAGGTAACGGCTAGTTTAGTTGGACAAGCTCAAGGCGATATTGTTGAACTTCCCGTTGATGTGGATCAAATATACGGCCCTAGAGATGAATCTTTAGTGACAACCATGCCGATAGATGGCTTGGATGAAGATCTAAGAAAAGTCGGCACCATGATTCCAATGGAGAACAAGAAAGGTGAGCGTATAAACTTTACAGTAACTCGCATTAATGAGAATTCAGTCACAGTAGATGGCAACAACCCGCTTTGTGGTCGAGAGGTTATTTTTATTCTTGAGATAATCACAGTTCGAGAGCCTACGGATGAAGAGGCTAGACTAGGTGGCCCTATTGACGAAACTCCTGACATTGCAAACACACAATCAATACATTAATTATTATGGACTTTACACAATCAGAACTTGACACTATTCAAAAACACGTTGATGATCGCTGGAGAGAAAAAGATCATGGCGTTCATTTGGGTGATATTGAGGTGGATGGAAAAGAACAGCCAGCTGCTGTTTGGGAACACAAACATTACACTTTTATTGTTATTAAGCTAGGTGCTTTTAATTATCGAAGCTTGTTTTATTTTTTACGTGATAAGCGTTTTGATGCCGGTGTTGATGAGTACAACGATTTAGATGAATGTGTTGATTCTATTATGAAGGCGCAGGCAGATTTTTCGCTTTCTAAAAGTACAAATGCGCTTAAGCCTAAAAAAGATAAATAAACCCAGGTCTTTCGAAGTCTTTAAAAAGGATGCTGTTTAGCATCCTTTTTTATTGGCGCTTCTAAATACGATAATAGTGTTGCATATTTAGCCGCCTAAACCTTGATATAATCCCATCAATTATATTTTTTGAGGAAAAGTGTATGCTGTTACCTGTTTTAGGCGAACTCAGCGAAGAGATTGTTGCGCTATTTTTTGTTATTTTCTGTGTTTCTATTATTTTTGGTGCGGTAGCACGTAAAACTGACTTTTGCCCCTTAGGCGGTATTGCAGACGTTGTCCATAGTGGCAATACAGGGCGTTTATCAATGTATTTCTTTGCAATTGCCACTGCGGTACTTGGTGTTACTATTTTTGAAGCGCTAGAGATTATTAGCGCAGATAGCACACGTCCTCCTTATAGGATGAGCCAGTTTCGTTGGCCGGCTTATTTAATTGGCGGCGCGTTCTTTGGTATTGGTATGACTTTATGTCGTGGTTGCGGCATGAAGAGTATTCTTAATTTAGGCGGTGGCAATCTTAAAGCTATTGTGGCAATTTTAGGTATGGGTGGTGCGGCCATTTTAATGTTGTATGTTGATGGATTTTTTAACGATTATTTCTTGTCTTGGGTCTTGCCAGCTTCACCTAATTTAGATGATTATGGTTTTGAAATGCAAGATTTAGGTACGATTTTAGGTGACCTAATCGGTGTTGAAACTTCCACAATGCGTATTGTTATTGGATTGACTCTGTCGTTATCAATCATGAGTTTGGTTTTTAAAAGTAAAGACTTTGTTGCTAGACGCGATAACTGGATTGGCGGTTTTGTGGTGGGTGCATTGATTGTTGGTGCTTTTTATATTTCTGGTGGTCCTATTGGCGAGTTGGCCAATGAAGCGTCAGATTTTAGCGACAACCCTCAGTATGGCATGGGCACTCAATCTTATACCTTTATTCGACCAATAGGCGACCTGCTCTATATCGTCTCAAACCCAGAGTGGTACATTCTTACTTTTGGTTTGGTGGCTTTCTTAGGTGTGGGTACAGGTTCGGTATTAATTTCTATTGTAACCAGACGCTTTAAAATCGTTTGGTTTGATTCTATTGGTGAGGCGCTACGTTATGCTGTGGGTGGCGTGATGGTCGGTATTGGTGGTATTTTAGGCATGGGCTGTACTTTGGGCCAAGGTGTTGCCGGAACCTCTACTTTGTCATTAGGCTCGTTTGTGGATCTATTTGCGCTTATGCTGGGTGCTTATATTGGCATCCGTATGCAAAAACAATTCATGAATGACCATGAGGTACCTAAAGCAGATTAGCTACTTTCTATAGGCGAAAAAAAAGGCGTGCAATAGCACGCCTTTTTATTATCTTTTAATTGACTATCCCAATAAAGGAGTGCCTAATAAAGGAATAATCATGATTGCAACAATGTTGATAATCTTGATCAGTGGGTTGATCGCAGGACCAGCCGTATCTTTATACGGGTCACCTACAGTATCACCAGTCACAGCAGCTTTGTGTGTGTCTGATCCTTTTCCATGGCCTTCACCCAGTTGACCGTCTTCGATGTATTTCTTAGCGTTATCCCAAGCACCACCACCGGTAGTCATTGAGATAGCAACAAAGATACCGGTTGCAATAGAGCCGATTAATAAGCCGCCTAATGCTTCAGCGCCTAGTAGTAAACCAACAGCTACTGGGAATAGAATCGGAAGCATTGATGGTACGATCATTTCTTTAATTGCAGATTTAGTTAGCATGTCAACGGCTTTAGAATAGTCAGGCTTTTGTGTGTAATCCATAATGCCTGGCATCTCTCTAAACTGACGACGTACTTCTTCAACAATGCCACTTGCTGCACGACCTACGGCTTCCATTGCCATAGCGCCAAATAAGTAAGGTACTAAGCCACCTAAGAACAAACCGATAATAACCCTATGATCTGATAATTCAAATCTAATGTCTTTAAATTGTTCTATGAGTTGTAACTCGTTAGTAAAGTCAGCAAATAATACCAATGCTGCTAAACCTGCAGAACCAATCGCGTAACCCTTAGTTACCGCTTTAGTTGTATTACCTACCGCATCTAAAGGGTCAGTAATATTACGAATCTCTTCAGGAAGGTTTGCCATTTCAGCAATACCACCCGCGTTATCAGTAATAGGACCATAAGCGTCTAGTGCAACAATAACACCAGTCATAGACAACATAGCAGTTGCCGCAATAGCGATACCGTATAAGCCACCTAATGCATGTGCACCCCAAATACTAGCACAAACGGCTAATACGGGTAGTGCGGTAGATTTCATTGATAAGCCAATACCAGCAATAACATTAGTACCATCACCTGTTTTAGAAGCTTCTGCAACATGTTGTACTGGTCTACGTTCAGTTGCAGTGTAGTATTCAGTAACCACAACCATCCACGCAGTCAGCGCTAAACCAATCAGAGAAGCGTAGAATAAATTCATACCCATGTTCATGTCGATAGTAACAAAGTAGAATGCAATTGCCGCTAAAACTGCAGAAACAATTAAACCTTTGTAAAGCGCACCCATAATCGATCCACCATCAGATACCTTGACAAAGAATGTACCGATAATTGAAGCAATGATAGATACTGCACCTAGTGCTAACGGATAAAGAACTGCCTCTTCAGGTAAACCAGTAAGAATACCGCCTAACATCATCGTTGCAACGATGGTTACTGCGTAAGTCTCAAATAAGTCAGCTGCCATACCTGCACAGTCACCAACGTTGTCACCAACGTTGTCAGCTATTACTGCAGGGTTACGTGGATCATCTTCTGGAATACCAGCCTCAACCTTACCAACAATATCAGCACCAACATCAGCGCCCTTGGTAAAGATGCCGCCGCCTAAACGAGCGAAGATTGAAATAAGTGAGCCACCAAATGCCAAGCCAATCAATGCGTGTAACGCCTCTTTTTGTTCTACGCCATTAGCAATCATGCCAGCATAATAGCCAGCAACACCTAGTAGCGCCAAACCAACCACCAACATACCAGTAACCGCACCACCTCTAAAAGCAACTTGGAAAGCGGCGTTCACGCCATTCTTGGCAGCTTCTGCTGTGCGAGAGTTAGATTTAACCGATACGTTCATACCGATATAACCCGTTAAACCTGATAACACAGCACCAATTAAAAAGCCAATACCAACAGTCATTCCTAAAAAGTAAGTGATCACAGCTAACAATACAACACCGACCATGCCGATAGTTGCATATTGACGATTAAGATAGGCTTTGGCGCCTTCTGCAATCGCATCTGAAATCTCTTTCATTTTGTCACTACCTGGTGATTGTTTGTAAATCCAGGTCATTGTGTATAAGCCGTATAAAACAGCGATGATTGAGGCACCAATGGCCATAGTTAATGTATCCATTACTTTCTTTTCTCCTTCCTATGATTGTATAAATTTGCTCAGCGGTAATTATAGTTAATTCACCTTCAACGAACAAGATAATAATATAATAATTTAGTTAAATTTGACCCAAGTCAAGTATTATTACAGTATTTGTTACTTCCCCCAATATTTAGTCTCAATTCCACGTCCAAGATCGGCTTCGATTAGTCGTGATCTTAGCTTTAACAACTTTTCAATTAAGGCTGGTTCTGCTTTTTCATAAGCTTGTATATCCGGTGTTCGATTAACCACTACACCTAAAAGCTCGGTAATGGCATTGCCAATTGAATTTTGTGAAATGGTTACAATTAATTTACCTTCATCATTGCGATAAATGAGTTGCTTAAAAGCTGGTTGCCAACGAATACTGGATGCGTATTTAGCATCATTGATGCATTTATCACGAACCTTTTTAGCGGCCGATAAAAAACAATTGTTGAATAAAAGTGTTTTTTCAATCTGTTTTGGGAAGTAGGCATTTTTAGGCACACCAGAATTTCTACTGGATACTTGTGCAAAAAAGGTACGATAGAAATCTAAAAATCCCTTTAGAATTTTGTCGTATTCTTGCCAAAAATCAATATTTTTTAAACTGTCAATGCCACCAATAACCTCCCAACTAGGGAGCCCTTGTGGGTATCCAGTTAGTGAAAGACTTGATGCTTCACCAGTAATCGGCTTAAGGGTTTTCAAATCAAGAGTCGATAAAAATTCAACGTAAACATCCTGCATGTAAGCTGCAAATAAAGAATGTTGCCCACCATCGGTTAGATTTGGATTTTCCGTATCAGCCAGTTTTGAATTTTGTAACTCTTTTTTATCAAAAACAATGAAGTGATTATGCAGCATACGAATACTGGGTACACCGGTAGAGGTAATTGGCCAAGTGGCATCAAGTGATGCTTCACCGGCAAGCACTAAGTGTTTTTTAGGGTCCGGATAATGCTCCAACATAAAACCAATAATAATTTGGTTCATCCGATTCCAAACCTTTCTAACATTGCTGGGTAATTGTGTACGGCGAACAGCTCTACCCAAAGGATTTAAAACGCTTTGCGAGGTGTTGTAAATAATTGAACAATCAAACTCATTTGAGTGGCCTAAGGCTTTACGATAAAGCAATAAGTCCTCATCGTTAGTGAGTAAGCCATTATTTTCTGTGAGGTCCTTTAGATTTTCTGGTGAGTTAAAAAACTCATTAGGCTTCATTCCTTCAGGAACATCCAAAGGGATGGGTCTGAAAGGTACGTCGATTTCTCTTGGTCCAGTTGTCATTTATCTATTGTCATAGTCAAAAAAGGCTTATGCCCTATTATGACATAAGCCCCATTGTTTAGTAAACCAAGGCTTAGCCTAGATTTTCATAAACACGATCTCTAACGTCATCAAGCGAACCAACGCCATTAGCCGCACTGTATTTAGGTGCACTGTCGTCAGAGTTCATCCAAGACTGATAGTAGTCAACCAGTGGTTGAGTTTGCTCGTGGTACACTTCTAAACGAGAACGCACCGTGTCTTTGTTGTCATCAGCGCGTTGCACTAAGTCTTCACCAGTAATGTCATCCTTACCTTCTACTTTAGGTGGGTTATAAACAATGTGATAAGTTCGGCCAGAGGCTAAATGAGCACGACGGCCCGACATACGAGCAATGATGTCTTCATCAGGTACTTGGATCTCAACAACGTAGTCAATATTAACGTTGTCAGTTTTTAATGCTTCTGCTTGAGCAATGGTACGTGGAAAACCATCAAATAAAAATCCGTTTGCACAGTCACTTTCTTGAATTCTTTCTTTTACCAAACCGATAATAATATCGTCAGACACCAAACCACCAGCGTCCATTACTTTTTTAGCTTCAATACCTAATGGCGTGCCAGCTTTTACGGCAGCACGTAGCATGTCACCCGTTGATATTTGTGGTATGGAATATTTCTCACAAATGTTAGTTGCTTGTGTGCCTTTACCTGCGCCCGGAGGGCCTAATAGAATAATGTTCATTACTTTTTTCCTTATAAAATAAAAGTCCTTGTTTGTATTCCGTATGAATACAAACAAGGCCTCCTGTAAAAATTAAACTTCAAATGGCGGTAGTTTTTTCTCAGCCATTTCTTTTTTCATCACCACATAATCCGGCAAGCCGTTTTTATACGGAGGATAGTTCTCACCTTCGATAAGCGGTTGTAGGTATTCACGACATGCAGCCGTAATACCAAAGCCATCATCAGAGATGTATTCCATTGGCATCATTTTTTCAACGTTAGCAATATCTTTCAATTCGCCTGAGCCAATTTCCCAAGTGTATGGGTTGTTTGAAGTACGGATAATGGCTGGCATCACAGAGTTTTTACCTTCTAGTGCCATATTAACAGCTGCTTCACCTAGTGCGTAAGCTTGCTCAACGTCAGATTCTGATGCTAAGTGACGCGCCGAACGTTGTAAGTAATCTGCAACTGCCCAGTGGTATTTATAACCTAGCGCATCTTTGATTAAGTTGGCAACTACTGGAGCTGCACCACCTAGTTGTGCATGACCAAAGTCATCACGTGTGCCTTGCTCTGCTAAGAATTTACCATCTGGCCATTTAGTACCTTCAGAAACAACAATCGTACAGTAGCCAAACTCTTTAACGTTTTTATCAACTTTAGATAAGAACTTAGTCTCATCAAAATCAATTTCTGGGAATAAGATAACCACTGGGATTGAATCATCAACCAAACCACCCGCTGCTGCAATCCAGCCCGCGTGACGACCCATAACTTCAAGTACGAAAATCTTGGTAGAAGTTGCAGCCATTGAAGCAACGTCAAAGCTAGCCTCCATAGTAGAAACAGCAATGTATTTAGCTACTGAGCCAAAGCCTGGGCAGTTGTCTGTTACTGGTAAGTCGTTGTCAACTGTTTTAGGCACGTGAATCGCTTGAATTGGGTAACCCATAGATTCAGATAATTGAGAAACTTTTAAACAAGTGTCAGCTGAATCGCCACCACCGTTGTAAAAGAAATAACCAATATCGTGCGCTTTGAACACTTCGATCAATCTTTCATATTCTGCTTTATTCGCTTCTAAAGATTTCATCTTGTAACGACATGAACCAAAGCCACCAGAAGGCGTGTGTTTTAGCGCTGAGACATCAGTAGCTGATTCTTTAGATGTATCAATTAAGTTTTCAGTGAGTGCGCCGATAATGCCATTTTGACCAGCATAAACAGTGCCAATTTTGTCTGAATTTTTTCGTGCAGTTTCAATTACACCACAAGCGGAAGCATTAATCACGGCAGTTACACCACCAGATTGAGCGTAGAAAGCGTTTTTCATCGTCGTACCCTTATTCAATTAAAATCAAAAAATTATACCCATAGCTGTTTTTCAGCATGCTGTTTTATAGTGATATTGGAATATATCCCATTAGGGGTATGTTAAACTTATAAGTATTGTTTTACTTAAAAAGGACGTACCCTCTCTATGAAAAGATTAGATCAAGTATTATCCAATGACGGTGTGTCAGCTGAGCTAGAGCTTGTTATTAAAGACACAATGGTGGCATGTAAAGATATTGCCTATAAATTAGGCCAAGGTGAGCTAGCCGGTATTTTAGGTGCAACTGAAGATGAAAACATTCAAGGGGAAACTCAAAAGATGTTGGACGTTATTTCTAACGATCTTTTAAAAGATATCCTTTGCGCTAATCCTTATGTTAAAGGTGTAGGCTCTGAAGAAGAAGACTATACAATTGCCGGCCATGCTGATGGTAAATATTTGGTAACCTTTGATCCATTGGATGGATCTTCAAATATCGACGTTAACCTTTCTGTTGGAACGATTTTCTCTATTCTAGAGGCGCCTAATGACAACCGCACTGGTGACGATCAGGCTGTTTTCTTACAGCCTGGTAATAAGCAAGTTGCTGCCGGTTATGTTTTGTATGGCCCTTCTACATTACTTGTCATGACAACGGGTAAGGGCGTTAATTTATTCACACTAGACACTAACGTTGGAGAGTTTGTTCTAACCAAAGAGCAACTAAAAGTTACCGAAGACACTGCTGAATTCGCAATCAATATGTCTAACCAACGCTTTTGGGAGCCAGAGATGCAACAGTATATTGATGACTGTCTACAAGGTGAAGAAGGACCTCTAGGAAAACGTTACAACATGCGTTGGGTTGCTTCTATGGTTGCAGAGGTTCATCGTATTCTGATTCGAGGCGGTATTTTTATGTACCCTTATGACAGTCGCGATCCAACCAAAGCAGGCAAGCTTCGTCTAATGTACGAAGGCAACCCGATGTCTATGATTGTTGAGCAGGCTGGCGGTCTTTCTTCTACTGGTCGTATGTGTATTATGGACGTAGAGCCAAAAGACATTCATGACCGTGTGCCGGTTATATTAGGTTCAAAAAACGAAGTGACTAAAGTGGTTGCTATGTTTGGTGACTATATTCCTAAAAAATAAAAGCTTATTTTTTACTTTAAAAGTTAAAGTGTTTAGTTAAAAACATAAGGGGTGACGATCCATTCTTGATCGTCATTTACTTCAAGCACCAAACATTTGGCACCGCCATGATTTCGAATTTCACCTGATGCGCCTGGGTTAATTACCCAAGGCGTGGATTCTTTATCAATAACTTGTTTATGCGTGTGCCCATAGATAACTACTTTAGCATCTGCATAAGCCAATCTTAATGATTCGTGCGATGGTTTGTGGTGTCCATGAAGGTGTCCATGCTCAATGGCAATTTTGCCACTTGGAAACTCAAGAAATTCAATCGAATTGAGAGAGGTGATGTGATCGTCGTTATTGCCTTTAATGGCAATGAGTTTTTGTTTGGGCTTTAGCTGGCTTAAAGTATTCTCATTAATGATATCACCTGCATGAATAGCAATATCACATTGGTTGGCGATCTTAACAACTTCAGGATGAATAGCCCCATGAGAGTCCGACAATATACAAAGTTTTGGCACGGTAAAATTAAATATAAAACAAAGCGTGTAATTATACTTAAAACTTTAATTTTTCTTGCTAAAACAACTATTTGTAATACCAACAAAGATAGTCGGTATTTTTTAAATAAAACAATGCAATATTGTCGGCTTTAATAGGCATAATATGTGCGTTCGTTTAGCGAATAAAGTTTAAAAAAAGAATTAAATAAATAGGAGATCAACATGGCAGTATTATTTTCAGATGAGTGGATGAATCAATTAAAAGACGCTTGGAATGGTTCGGATGAAGTACGCGGTAAGTTAGCAGAAATTAATTTTTCATCAACTATCGCTTGTGGCTTTAAAGGCGATGGCACACCAACGGGTATTTTTGTGGTTGAAAACGGCGAGTGTGTTCGTGCAGGTGGTTTTGACGGCGAAAGTGCTGATTGGGACATGCGTGCAGACAAGAAAAACTGGATGAAATGGTTAGACAAGCCTTTAGGTATGGCGTCAATGGGCATGGCAGTCACAATGGGTAAGTTAAAGTTTGAAAAAGGTGATTTTGGTTCAATGATCAAAGATCCTAGAATGGCAACACCATTCGTTAAAAGCTTTGCTTTAATGGGTGCAATTGGCGGTGAGTAATTGTTGACCAACTAAGCACGATTAAAACCCGCCTTTATGGCGGGTTTTTTATGCGTGTGGTTTTACTGGCAAGGTATGCTCGAAAGTTTCAATGTTGATAAATCCTTCTACTAACTTAGTTTCAATTTTAGAACTGGGTTTGCTAATAGCCACAACAGTGCCGATACCAAATTTTTTAGCGGACTTTAAGACTGTTTTTGAATCGTCAAAGAAAACACTCTTGGCTTTGTCCAGGTGAATAGATTCATCTAATTTTTGCCAAAAATCTTGATCCTCTTTAGCTGCATCATAGTCATGTGATGAAATAATGGTATCAAAATATTGCTCTAAATTAGTGACTCGCATTTTTAATTGAATGGTTTTTCTGTGCGCGTTAGTGACTAAATAAATACGTTTGTTATGTTGTCTAGCTTGTTCTAGAAATTCTAAAACAAACGGGTGTATTTGGATTAAATGCGCCACATCTTCTTTGAGTTTAGCGATGTCTAATTCAAAGATTTTTTGCCAATAATCTAAACAGTACCAGTGCAACTTACCCTCCTCTGCACGCATCACAGGGTAGAACTTGTCTTTTGATTCTTGATGAGTAAGGTTGTGCTTATTGGCCAATACCAATGGTAAATACTCCATCCAAAAATGCAAGTCAAAATTCAGATCAAGCAACGTACCATCCATATCTAATAGAATGGTGTCAATCTCAGACCAGTTGATGGAAGAAGGGTTTGCCTTAGGCTTTGAGTTATCCTCGACGCCAGCTTGTGCCATTTGCACTGTCCTCTAAGATAACGCCTGATTCAGTCAGCTCATCGCGGATTTGGTCAGATAAAGCAAAGTCTTTATTGCCTTTTGCCTCGTTGCGTTGCTTGATCTTTGCATCAATGTCTTCATCGGCTAGGTCAACCCTTCTCTTTTTAGTACCCCCTTGAGGGGTGTGCTTTAAAAAGCTGTCTGCATCGGTTTGTAAAATACCAATATATCCACCAAGTTTCTGCAAGAGTTGAGCTAAAGCATTAGCTTGATCGATGTCTTTTTCACGCTCAGAATTAACCAATTTGGCCAATTCAAACAAAACACTCAGTGCAATTGAGGTGTTAAAGTCGTCATCCAGCGCTGCATTAAAACGTTTCTCAAAATCAAACCGTTGTGAAACTTCATCCATGGCCGCTTCTGATGCACTTAATCCACGCGTTGCTGTGTATAAGCGCGTTAAAGAAGACTTCGCCAAGTCCAAGTTATCATCACTAAAGTTGAGCGGGCTACGATAATGCGAGCTCATAATAAAGTAGCGCAGAGTTTCACCATCGTAGCTTTCCAAAACCGTGCGAATGGTGAAAAAATTATTCAGCGACTTACTCATTTTCTCATTGTCAATATTAACGAATCCAACGTGCATCCAAGTATTAACAAACGTGCAATCGTGCGCACCTTCAGATTGTGCAATTTCATTTTCATGGTGTGGGAATGTCAAATCCATACCACCACCATGAATATCAAAATGGTTACCTAAATGGTGTGTTGACATGGCCGAACATTCAATATGCCAGCCTGGACGTCCATCACCCCAAGGTGATGACCAGCTTGGCTCAGATGGTTTAGCCATCTTCCACAAGACAAAATCTAGCGGGTCTCTCTTATCAGTTTCGATATCAACACGTGCACCAGCTTCAAGCTCATCTAGGTTTTTGCCCGAGAGTTTGCCATAGCCTTCAAAATCACGCACTGAGTAATAGACATCACCGTTCTTTCCTTGGTAGGCAATGCCTTTTTCAATTAATGCCTCAATCATATAAAACATTTGATCTATCGCATCAGTAGCACGCGGCTCTACATCGGGCGCCAAAACGCCAAGCGCACGTTCATCTTCATGCATGGCTTCAATAAAACGATTGGTTATGCTGTAAATATCTTCTTTATTTTCAACCGCACGTTTGATGATTTTGTCGTCAATATCAGTGATATTACGAACATATTCCACCTTGGGAAAATGGCGTCTGAGATGGCGAGTAATAACATCAAACATCACCAAAACACGCGCATGCCCCATATGACAATAGTCATACACGGTCATGCCACAGACATACATTCCCACCTTGTTAGGGTCGATTGGATGAAAGACTTCTTTTTGTTTGCTAAGCGTATTGTAGATTTTAAGCATGGCGCTATTTTACGTTAAACTGATGTGGATATAACTTGTTACAACAAGCCCTTATTTTTTATAGGAGATAAATTAGAGACTAATTGTATAATAAACTGATTTTTATTATTTTATTTGGAGAAAGTATGAGCGTTTTAGTCACACAACAAGCACCTGATTTCACAGCTGCTGCAGTTTTAGCCAACGGTTCTATCGTTGATGATTTTCAGTTATCTAGCCTAAAAGGCAAGAAAATTATGTTGTTCTTTTATCCGTTGGACTTCACTTTTGTTTGTCCATCTGAAATTCTAGCACATCATCATCGTATTGCAAAGTTTGCTGAGAAGGGTGTTGAAGTGGTTGGTGTTTCAGTAGATTCACAGTTTACCCATAACGCATGGCGCAACACGGCTCCAGCAGATGGCGGTTTAGGTGCAATCGATTTTCCATTAGTGGCTGATACAGACCACTCAATTATGGAAGCTTACGGTATTGTGCATCCAGCTGGCATCGCATTACGTGCTTCGTTTTTAATTGATGAAAATTTTGATGTGCGTCATCAAGTGGTAAACGATCTTCCATTAGGTCGTGATGTTGATGAAATGTTACGCATGGTAGATGCACTTGATTTCCACACAACGCATGGTGAGGTTTGCCCTGCCGGTTGGCAAAAAGGCGACGAAGGCATGAAAGACACACCAGAAGGTGTGGCTGATTACTTAGCGAAAAACGCTGATAATTTGTAATTAATTATTGGTTTAATAAAGGGGAGTGATTCACTCCCCTTTTTTTATTTAAAAATTGGAGAAAATAATGAAATTTAAAAAATTAAGATGCATTGTTTGTGACTGGGTTTATGACGAGTATTTAGGTTCACCAAGAGACGGCATTGAACCAAAAACAAAATGGGAAGATGTACCTGAAGACTGGGTCTGCCCTGATTGTGGCGCAACTAAGGATCAATTCGATATGATCGAAATCGAGTAAAATAACTGTTTTATAATTCATAACACGCAAAGACAAATGTCAAAAGTATTAATATTGCCAGGTGATGGCATTGGCCAAGAAATTGTTGTTCAGGCGCTTAAAGTCATCGATCATCTTAATCAAAACAACAGTTTAGGCATGGAGATTGTCCATGGTTTGGTTGGTGGCACGGCCTATGATGAAACCGGATCGCCATTGCCACAAGCGACGTTAGATGCGGCGCGTGAGTGTGATTCAATTTTACTTGGCGCTGTTGGTGGCTATCAGTGGGAGGCGCTAGAGCGCGATCTTCGCCCTGAACGTGGTTTGTTAGGCTTGCGCGCAGAGATGGATTTATTCTCAAACCTTCGCCCCGCTATTTTGTATCCACAATTGGCTAGCGCTTCAACTCTAAAAGAAGACATTGTTTCAGGACTAGATTTGATGATTGTTCGTGAGTTAGTTGCCGGTATTTACTTTGGACAACCGCGTGGTATTGAGATTCGTGATGGCGAGCGCTATGGTTTTAATACCGCTACTTACTACGAGTCAGAGATACGCCGCATTGGCCACTCAGCATTCAAAATTGCCCAAAAACGCGACAAGCGTGTATGTTCGGTCGATAAAGCCAATGTGTTAGAAGTATGTGAATTATGGCGCGACGTGATGATTGAGGTGGCTAAAGACTACCCAGATGTTGAGCTTTCTCACATGTATGTGGATAATGCAGCCATGCAATTGGTCAAAGAACCAAAGCAATTTGACGTCATGGTGACATCAAACCTATTTGGCGATGTATTGTCTGATTGTGCGGCCATGTTAACGGGCTCAATCGGCATGTTGCCAAGTGCCTCTATAAACAAAGACGGCTTTGGCATGTACGAGCCAATTCACGGTTCTGCACCAGATATCGCTGGTCAAGACTTGGCCAATCCACTGGCAACCATTTTGTCAGTTTCAATGATGTTACGCTACTCGCTTAATCAAGTGGCATTGGCTGATAAAATTGATGCAGCAGTAAACACCGTACTTGATCAAGGCTACCGCACACAAGACATTGCCAGTGATGGCGATACAGTGGTTGGCACATCTAAGATGGGCGATCTTGTAGTAAAAGCACTTCAAGGGTAATTATGAAAATTGTCGTTTATTCAACCCACACTTGCCCAATCTGCGTCAAAACTAAAGAGCTGTTAGATAAATGGGATCTGCCTTTTGAGCAAAAATACATCGATGAAGATCACGCTCACATGGTGGAGTTTTCTAAAGTGACTGATGGCGCACGCATGGTGCCCCAGTTAACTATTGATGGAAAGCATATTGGTGGGTTTAGTGATCTGACGGAACTCCACATGGACGGCTTCTTCGATTCACAGGGTTAATTTTCACCCTTGTTTTCGTTATCAAAATTTCCAATTGGTCACTTACTAATTGTAAGCTCCCGGCTTGTCAATTTTCTTAAGCCTCAACAAGAATAAAAATCCCTCTATTTTTTGCAATTTTTTGCGTTACAATCTGACTTTATGAAGGATATTGTCGCAAATAATGCAGATTTAAGAAAGCTCATGGAAGGCAACAAGCGTTATGTTTCCTCTCATCTTGAGCATCCCGATCAATCGAGCGAGCGACGTTTTGAGCTCAAACATGGCCAACATCCGTTTGCGATTATTTTAGGTTGTTCGGATTCTCGCGTACCACCTGAAGTGCTGTTTGATCAAGGTTTGGGTGATTTGTACGTGGTGCGTGTGGCGGGCAATGTGTTGGATCAAATGATTGTGGCTAGTATTGAATATGCAGTATTACACCTTAACGTTTCTTTGGTTATGGTAATGGGGCATACTCAATGTGGTGCAGTTGCTGCAACGTGTAATCATGAGCAATTAGAAGGGCATTTGCCTTCTTTGACTTTTGCGCTTAATCCAGCTTTTAATCAAGCGAAGGATCAACCTGGAAATTTGGTTGAAAATGTCACCTTGGCTAATGTTGGCTTGGTGAGTGAGGAGCTCAAACAAACAGGCATGCATTTTCCAGAAATGGTTGAAAAAGGCGATCTAACCATTGTGCCTGCTTATTATCATATTGGCACCGGAAAAGTGGAGTTGTTAGAAGTATGAATTTAGAAGTAACTCAAGAATTTTCCAATAGCTTGTATTGGATTTCATTAGTGGCTGTTGTGGTGTCATCTGCCTCCGGCGTGCTTAAATCTGGTTTTAGGCAATTTGATTTATTTGGTGTTATTATTATTGCTATAACAACTGGATTGGGCGGTGGATCATTAAGAGATATGCTGTTAGATGTCGATGTGTTTTGGATCCAAGATCAGGTTTTCTTTATTGCTTCATTAGTAAGTGCCATTATTATTTTTGTGGGTGCTAGGTTATTTTCAATTTCACCAAAGCTATTTTTAATACCTGATGCAGCAGGATTGGCAGCCTTTAGTGTTGCAGGCACAATGGTGGCGTTAGTGGCGGGTTCGCCATGGTTGGTGGCTAGTTTTATGGGGGTGGTTACCGGCGCGATGGGCGGAATTTTTAGAGATATGTTGTGTAACGAAACGCCAATTGTTTTTAAAAGCCCACTCTATGCAACAGCCGCTTGGCTTGGGTCTCTAGCCTTTATTGTGCTGTTAGATAATGGGGTTGGCGTGACAGTTTCAGCCGTATTTGCTGGACTGAGTATTTTTGTTGTTAGGATGGTGGCAATCCGCCTTGATTTGGGATTGCCTAAATTTCAATTAAAACAATAAGTTTTAATTATCTCTATCCTCAATCTCTAACAACATCTTGTTGATATGCCTACCTAGTTGGGCATCGTAACCGTGCCAATCTCTGTAATTGGCTAGCTTTTTATCAGCAAAAGGCTTGATTTCATAATCAGCTAAATCTTCTTCATAGCCTTTTTTGGTTTCGTCTTGCACAATCAATAAATAATCTAAGAAAGGTTGGACAGCATTTTGTGCATTGCCTGATGGGCCGTGGCCAGGTACATAGTGATCAAAACCTAAATCGATTGCGTATTCTAATGCTTTGATATTGCCATGCATATCAGAGGTGCCATCAAATCGACCAAAACGATTAATCAAATCATTGTCGCCCAAGAACAGGGTTTTACTACCGACATGTTCAATCATAATGTCAGTATTGGTGTGCGCCACGCCGGTAATGTCATTGTGGATTTTGAACGTTTCTCCTGCTACAGTAATCTCTTGTAAATGTGTGGTTGCGTCAGTTGGGTAAACGGCAATTGTGCCTTTTGACACGCCTTCGGTTGAAGTATCCATAATACCAACCCAGCTATCGCCAGCACCATCTTTGGCTTGTGCAATCATAGCAGGATGCGCATAAATTTTAGCGTTAGGATATTGCTCCATAATCGCTTGGTTACCTAGCCAGTGGTCGCCATGTACATGGGTGTTAAAGGCAGCTATAACTGGTTTGTCAGTGATTTTTTTAATTTCTGCAATAACTTGCTGCCCGACTTGGTAAGTACCACCTGGGTCAATAACAATCACGCCATCAGCACCAATGACCATGCCCGGGTTGTTCATAAAACCATGGTTCTGTTTGTTAGGCTCGCCAAGTGGGCCATGCATAACCTGAACTTGTGTGTCAAGCGCCTCAAATTTGTATTCGCCTAAACCGTCAATCACCCAAGCATTGGCCAATGTTGAAAGTGTTAATGTAAATAGTAGTGTTAGTTTTTTCATGATTTCCCTCTTAATCTATGTTGAACGACTTAGTATACCTAATGTTATAATTCTAAATATGCGCAAAAAACCAACCGTATCCAATGTAAAAAATATAGCAACCACTAGGTTTTTTAATATTCAGTCAATGGATATTGAATTTTCCAATGGTGAAAAACGCCAATATGAGCGCTTAAAGCCACCTGGAGAAGGTGCAGTATTGGTGGTCCCAATGTTAGACGATGACACAGTATTAATGATTTATGAATATTCTGGTGGTACCGATCGATATGAACTGGCACTGACTAAAGGAAAAATCGATAAAGGAGAATCACCTATTGACACTGCTAATCGTGAGTTGATTGAAGAAATTGGCTATGGTGCAAAAGACCTTAAGCTGATTAAAACCATGACATTAGCGCCTGGTTATCAGTCTAATTTTACCCATATTGTGCTGGCACAAAATTTGTACAAAGCAAGTGCTGAAGGGGATGAGCCCGAGCCACTCGAAGTGGTTAAGTACAAATTGAGTGATTTGGAAGAACTGGTTTATAACAAAGATTTAACCGAAGCCAGAACCATCGCAGCGCTTTATATGGCCAAGGAAATTATTCGAAAACAAAACGTGTGATTGATATTCCACAAGCGTTTATTCTTGGCTTAAAAGACACGCCTTTCCCCAGTGTTGATTTAGCACTTGAAGAGCCAAACGGCTTAATCGCCATTGGCGGCGAGTTATCTACCGAGCGTCTATTAGAGGCTTATAAAAAAGGTATTTTCCCTTGGTATAGCGAGGGTAATCCGGTGCTTTGGTATAGTCCAAACCCTAGAATGGTGATCACCAAAGACAAGCTTCACATCTCAAAAAGCCTAGATAAAGTACTGCAAAGCGGCCGGTTTGAAATACGCACTGACACCAATTTTGAACAAGTAATACAACAATGTAGAGCCATTAAACGCAAGGATCAAGATAGTACTTGGATTGATGATGACATGGTGCGTGCCTATACCCAGATGCACCATCAAGGTTATGCGCGTTCAATCGAAGTTTATGAAGATGACCAGCTGATTGGCGGGCTATATGGTGTGGCAATGGGCAAGGTATTTTTTGGAGAATCAATGTTTTCTTGCAAAAGTAACGCGTCAAAAGTGGCGTTTGTTTACTTATTGCAAAATACGGATTATCAGCTGATTGATTGCCAGGTTGAAAACCCACATTTAAAAAGCTTGGGCGCCTTTAATATAGAGCGCTCTGCGTTTATGCTTAAACTTAAAGAATTGCTGTAAAATTGCAATTGATTTTATAAAATAAAGAGCACTAAATATGAAAAAAATAGTTAGATTATTAGCACTGGCATTTGTTGTAATTGGTATTTCAGCTTGTGGAAAAATGGGCGAATTAGAAAGCGTTAAAAATGATCAGGTTACTTTGTCTCCAGCACCAATTGATGAACAGACGGTCCAAGTTGCTGCTGCACCAGAGTTTGATGTCATGCCGCATAGTTCTAAATAATCATTGAATTTTTCTTACAAAAATCAAACCTTAAACGCTGAATCTGTTGCGATAACAGATTTGATGGCGACTTACGGCTCACCACTTTATGTGTATTCAAGAGCTGAAATCGAAAAAAATTGGCATACGTTTAACGATGCTTTTTCTAATCATCCGCACTTAGTTTGCTTTGCAGTAAAAGCTAATTCTAATCTAGCCGTGCTTAATGTATTGGCAAAAATCGGCTCTGGATTTGACGTTGTATCACGAGGCGAACTAGAGCGAGTATTGGCAGCAGGCGGGCAAGCAAATCGTTGCGTATTTTCAGGTGTAGCAAAAGCCACTGATGAAATCGAATATGCGCTTGAAGTCGGCATTCGCTGTTTTAATGTTGAATCGAGCAGTGAACTTGATCGTATTGAGAGCATAGCAAATAGACTTAACGCTCAAGCACCTATTTCTATTCGTGTTAATCCCGATGTGGATGCAAAAACACACCCTTATATCTCTACAGGTTTAAAAGAAAATAAATTCGGTGTTGATATTAATGATGCAATTAGTCTGTATGAAAAAGCAAATAATTCTAAGTATTTAGACGTTCAAGGTTTAGATTGCCATATTGGTTCTCAAATTACCGATGTGTCTCCTTTTTTAGATGCGCTCGGTAAAGTATTGGAGCTAATTGAAGAACTTAAAACAAAAGGCATTGAAATAGCACACCTTGATTTGGGCGGTGGTATTGGTATTAAATACGATAATGAACAAACCATTGATGTTAACGCTTACATTGTTTCTGTATTAGAGAAAGTGGGCGATTTAGAAATTATATTAGAACCGGGCAGGGCAATTGTAGGCAATGCAGGTATTTTTGTTACTCAAGTGGAATTTTTAAAACAAAATTCTGAGCACTCATTTGCTATTATTGATGGCGCGATGAACGATTTGTTGCGCCCAGCGTTTTACAGTGCTTATCATCAGGTTTTGCCTGTGAATGAGAATAGCAATGGTACTCAAGCCAACTGGGATTTGGTTGGACCCATCTGCGAGACTGGAGATTTTTTAGCAAAAAATAGAAAATTATCGCTTTCCGAAGGTGATTATTTGGCTATTATGTCTGCAGGCGCTTATGGTTTTACCATGAGTTCAAATTATAACTCTCGTCCTCGAGTGGCCGAGGTGATAGTCTCAGGTGATCAACATAGTTTGGTGCGCGAACGAGAGACCATTCAAGATTTATTTAACAAAGAACATTTAATGAATGACTAAATTAACCAACAATCAAAAGAAATTTTTAAGAGCAAAGGGTCATGCACTTAAGCCAGTAGTAATGGTGGGACAACATGGTTTAAGCGAATCAGTATTAGCCGAATTAGAATCAAGCATGAGTAAACACGAGTTGCTAAAAATTAAAATTCGAACCGAAGATAGAGACGAGAAACAAAATATGATTAATAAGATTGTAGAAGTGTCTCACTCACATTTGGTTCAGGTTATTGGCAATGTGATGGTGATTTATCGTGCATTCGACGAAGAACCACAGATAATTCTACCACGCAAGTAAAGCGGCACTTTATATGAAAATCGCCATTAGCGCAGCAGAAACTTCAGGTGATTTGCTTGGCTCTAAGTTAGTTGAATCACTGAAAAAACAAAACCCAGTAATTGATATTGAAGGCTTATCAGGCGAAAAAATGGTCGCCAGTGGTTGTAAGCAATTGTGGGATCAAAAGTTAGTTAATGTAATGGGGTTTAGCGAAGTTGTGAAGAAATTGCCTTCACTTATTCGACTTCGAAAAACCATTATTCAATATTTTTCAGACAATAAACCCGATGTATTTATTGGTATAGATGCCCCAGATTTTAATTTTGTCATTGAGAAAAAACTCAAAAATAAAGGCGTTAAAACCGTGCATTTTATTTCCCCTTCGGTTTGGGCATGGCGTCAGAATCGAATTAAAAAGATTAAACAATCAACTGATTTAGTGCTTTGTGTTTTTCCATTTGAAGTTGACTTCTATCAAAATAATAATCAAAGATCTTTGTTTGTAGGGCATCCATTAGCAGAAAGTTTAACCCCTAGAAAAAATCACGTAGTAGGTAAAAATATTTTACTAATGCCTGGATCACGTGAGGGTGAAGTCAAACTCTTATTGCCAGAAATGTTATCAGCCATACGGGTGATGGCTGATAAAGACAGCGAGCTAACCTTCCATTTGGCCTTGGCCAACGATACTTTGCTTGGATGGTCTCAACAGCAAGTACAAGGTATGACTATTGGTATTTCCATGGGTGATGCACATCAGCGCATGGCACAAGCAGATTTGGTTTTGGTGGCATCGGGAACAGCCACATTAGAGGTGGCACTCGTCGGCGTGCCAATGGTGGTTATTTATAAATTATCAGGTTTTAGTTATTTCATTGCTTCTCGCTTGGTTAAAAGTAAGTACGTGTCGCTGCCTAATGTGATTGCAGACAAATCATTGGTTCCAGAACTGATACAAGAGTACGCTAATGGTGAAAACATTGCACGACATGCCATGAGAATTATCTCGAGCGATAATCGAACTTTAATTAAAGAATTTAATGCCATTCATACGCAGTTAAAGCACAATGCTGCCGATGAATCTGCACGTGCAATTATTGAATTCATCAATGAATAGCCAAATTTCTAAAATTGTCAATCTGGCTCTGGTTGAAGACATAGGCACTGGTGATGTATCCGCTAGTCTGTTGAACGATAAAATTGTGAATGCCAATATAATTTCCAAAGAACAGGCAGTTGTTTGTGGCATTGAGTATGCTGAGAGTGCTTTTTTATCAATTGATGATTCGCTTGATGTTGTTTGGAAAATTCATGATGGCGATAGCGTAGCTGAAAATCAAGTGTTGTGCTCCTTAAAAGGATCGGCACGTTCTATCGTTACGGCTGAGAGGGTGGCGCTTAATTTTTTGCAAACACTGAGCGCCACGGCAACACAAACTCGCCAGATGGTGGATAAAATTGCCCACACTCAGGCACAATTATTAGACACTAGAAAGACTATTCCTGGTTTGCGTTTGGCACAAAAATTTGCGGTTAAATGTGGTGGCGGAGTTAATCATCGATTGGGGCTTTACGATTGTATCATGATTAAAGAGAATCATATTTTGGCAATGGGGTCTATCGATTTAGCGGTTAAATCAGCAAAGACGTATTATCCAAAATTACCAATGATTGTTGAAGTGGAAGATTTAGACCAGTTAAATCAAGCGCTATTACTTGATGGAATCAAGAGAATTTTATGTGATAATTTTTCAATTGATATGCTTAAGATGGCCGTTAAATCAGCAAAAAACAAAACACCATTAGAAGCCAGTGGTAATATTGATGAGAACAACATTGTTGAAGTTGCACAAACGGGTGTTAATTACATTTCGATTGGAGCTATTACTAAGCACATTCGTGCGGTTGACTTTTCTCTAAGAATTAGTCAATAGAGCCAGAAGCAAAAAATATTGGACTGATTAAATCGTCTTTAGTGTTGTAACGTAGTGGTTTTCCATCTTCGCCTAACACTTGCCCACCGGCACCTTCTAGGATGCAAACACCAGCGGCGGTATCCCACTCTGAGCAAGGCCCAAATCTTGGGTAGTAGTCGTAATCTCCTTGTGCGATTCTGCAAAATTTTAAAGCACTGCCCATCTGACTTAATTCATAATTTTTTTGCCCTTTTAAATGCTCTTTTAGGCGTTCGTTGTGAGAAGAATGATGCCCAACTAACACTCTAAGTGGGTCATTCGTTGTTGTGGTTTTTAGTATTTTTTCCACGCCATTTTGCAATCGAAAAGTAACATCATCTTTTGAGGCGTAGTAGTGTATTTTGTCGAGTGGTGCATAAATCATGCCGAATACTGGTGTGTGTTGTTTAATGTAGGCAATACAAATACAAAATTCGCCCGTGTGCTCTAGAAAATCACGAGTACCATCCAATGGGTCTATTAACCAATATTCTTGCCATTTTGAGCGTTCATCGAACGGGATAGCATCGGACTCTTCCGATAGAATTGGTACGCCAGGTGTGAGTTGTTTTAAACCTTCTACAATTAGTGTGTGTGCGGTTTGATCAGCAATTGTTAATGGTGTTTGGTTGGATTTAATTTCAACACTCATGTCGCTTTTGTAAAACGACATAATACGTTCCCCAACCTCGGTAGTGAGTTTAATTAGTGGAGATGTGAGTGAATCAAACATTGGTATTATCATACCACTTGGTATACATAATACTATTGAAAGTGGTGGGCCTACTTGGACTTGAACCAAGGACCAATCGATTATGAGTCGATTGCTCTAACCAGCTGAGCTATAGGCCCGTAAAGGTTTTACTCTAGGAAGCTTTGCAATTTGTGCGCACGAGACGGGTGTCTTAATTTGCGCAATGCTTTTGCTTCGATTTGACGAATACGCTCACGAGTTACATCAAATTGACGACCCACTTCTTCGAGTGTGTGATCGGTGTTCATATCGATACCAAAACGCATTTTTAGTACTTTTGCTTCACGAGGTGAAAGGTTAGACAGTAGCTCGCCTGTTGTTTCTTTTAAGCTTTCTCTGGTTGTAATTTCTACCGGAGAAGACAAGTTAGTGTCTTCAATAAAGTCACCAATGTTTGAATCTTCATCGTCACCTACCGGTGTTTCCATTGATAAAGGCTCTTTAGCAATTTTTAAAATTTTAATAATTTTGTATTCTGGTAATTCCATCTCTACTGCTAACTCTTCAGGCGTGGCTTCACGGCCAAATTTTTGTAACAGTTGACGGCGAACACGGTTGAGTTTATTAATGGTTTCAATCATATGCACTGGAATACGAATGGTACGTGCTTGATCAGCAATAGAGCGTGTAATAGCTTGGCGAATCCACCAAGTTGCATAAGTGGAAAATTTATAACCACGACGATATTCAAATTTATCAACCGCTTTCATCAGACCAACATTGCCTTCCTGAATCAGGTCTAAGAACTGCAAACCACGATTTGCGTATTTTTTAGCAATTGAGATTACCAAACGTAAGTTTGCCTCAATCATTTGAGATTTGGCTATCTTAGCGCGACGATCGCCACGGCGATAAAGCTTATTAAGCGCCTTCAGTTCAGGTACGGTGAGCTGCATTTCATCTTCGTAACCAAGAAGATTCTTTTGTGCATAATAAATTTCATCTTTGCTAATTTTTAATTTTTCAGCAACTTTCTTGTCTAATTTAGCACCTTTAAGCCAGTCAAAGTTGGTTTCATTATCAGTGAATAATTTAAAGAATTGCTCTCTTTCCATGCCCGCATAAAGACAAGCCTTTTGAATGGCCTTTTCTTGTTTCTTCATCATTGCAACACGGTCGCAAATTACTTCCATCATTGTGCTGACTAATTTTGGTGCTAGTCGAAGATCGGACAATCCCTTGGATAATTGTTGGCGTGCAGAGATTGTTTTTTTATTGCGGAAGCCGTGCTTTTCGTTGGTTTTTTGGTAGGCTCCAGAGCATTTTAGTACGGTCTCAAAGCGTCCATACACTTGGGCTTCATCTGGGCCTGTGTATTCCATCTCTTCCATTTCTTCATATTCTTCATCGTCGTCAAACTCACCTGCATCAAAAGCGGCTTTTTTCTTTGCAAAGTCTTCGGCATCACCTTGATAACCAATAATCACATCAGTCATCTTACATTTACCCTCTTCAAGGCGAGTGTGTGCTTTAAAAAAGAAATCGGTAATCGCAGGATAGAGTGTAATGGCCTGCATAATTTCAAACACACCGGCTTCAATTTCTTTAGCGATTCGAACTTCATCCGATTGTTCTAGAAGATCAACCACACCCATTTCACGCATGTACATTCTGACTGGATCGGTGGTTCTGCCAAATTCTGAATCCAATGCTGCCAGTGCGGCGATTGCTGCTTCAGCAGAAGTTGATTGTGCCTTAGCACCCGATTCAACAACCAAAGTATCTGCATCTGGTACGGTGTCAGAAACGGCGATGTCCAATTCTTCTAGGATGGTAACAATAGGTTCTACTTGTTCTTGCGTCAGTAAATCTTCTGGCAAGATGTCATTGATTTCAGCATAGGTTAAGTAACCTTGCTCTTTACCAATCATGATGAGTTTTTGTAGTGCTTGCTTGTGTGCTTTAGTGGTAGTTTTCATGCGATGCAGTTTGATGAGCCAAAGAAAGGATTATACATATTTTTTTATCTAAAAATCATAGCCTTGAGTAGTTTATTAGCTATTTACTGTCTGTAAAAATAGTGCTAATGGACTCCTCTTCACTGATGCGTTTAATCACCTCTGCTAACGTTGGTGCAATGGACAGCTGTCTAATTTTTGAGCATTGAGGTGCACCATCACCAAGTGGTATGGTGTTAGTGGTTACTAATTCATCCAGTTCAGAATTGGTAATGTTATCAATGGCATTGCCAGAAAGTACAGCATGGGTTGCATACGCAACCACTTTTTTAGCGCCTTTTTCTTTTAAGATGGCAGCAGCTTGGCAAAGTGTGCCAGCGGTGTCAACCATGTCATCAATAATAATACAAGTACGACCATCCACATCACCAATCACATTCATGATTTTAACCATGTTGGGCGCAGGTCGGCGTTTATCAATAATCGCAAGATCGGCGTCATTGATTCGTTTGGCGGCAGCACGCGCACGTATCACACCACCCACATCAGGGGATACAACAATAACGTCTTTATAATTTTTAGATAGTATGTCTGCTACCAATACTGGTTGAGCGTAAATATTATCAATCGGAATATTGAAAAATCCTTGAATTTGATCGGCGTGTAAATCCACCGTGAGGATTCGATCAACACCTGCTGATTCCACCATTTTAGCGGCAAGCTTTGCTGTGATCGGCACACGAGTAAGGCGTGAACGACGGTCTTGTCTTGAATAACCAAAATAAGGCACCACAGCCGTAATACGAGCCGCTGATGAGCGTTTTAATGCATCAACCATGACTAAGAGTTCCATTAACGTCTCGGCAGGTGATGGCCCGCAAGTTGGTTGAATGATAAACACATCACAACCACGTACATTTTCCAAAATCTCAACTTGAGATTCACCATCACTAAACTGCCCAACCAAGGCCTTGCCTTGAGTAATGTTGAGTTGAGAAATAATTTCGCCAGAAAGCTGTGGGTTAGCGTTACCGCTAAAAATTTTAATTTTGTCGAGTGACATAGATATTAGTAATGACCATTAAAGTGCTTGAATTATACTACGATAGCAAAATAGATTTGTTAAATACTTTTTGTATCTTTATTTAGCCATTGTTAAAATTTCCAAATTTTTTATTTTTAGAGCGAGCAAAGTCCGTTCTAAGTCCAGCACAGTACAAGGAAAAAAGACGAAGCAGAAAATGGCTGGGCTGGCAGGATTTGAACCTGCGCATGACGGGATCAAAACCCGTTGCCTTACCGCTTGGCGACAGCCCATTAAAGTGTTTAACCGTTAGGTTAAAGCTGGAGAGGTATTGAGCGCTTGCGCTACAAAGCCTGACCATTGTTTTGGTAGATTGTCGAGTGCTACCAAAGCATCTTTCTCATGTTTAAACTCCACAAAAACACAGCTTCCTGTGCCGGTCATTCTTGGCTGATATAGATAATTCTTGGCTGATTTCAAATGTGTTAGCACTTCTGAAATTTCGCCCTCTAAATCTATGGCCGCCTCAAGACAATCATTGTGTGGATTGATTAACTCTGAGAAGTCGGACATTTTCCCTATCTGTGAGGTCATTGTCAATGCTTTGTGAGAGAATATTTCTTTGGTCGAGATATGTTTGTTGATTGAAACGACCAAAAAATAGTGTTTTGGTAGGTTCATGGGTGTGAGTATTTCCCCTACACCTTCGGCCCAAGCACTATGTCCGGCAATAAAAATAGGCACATCAGCACCCAATTTTAAGCCGATTGTTGATAATTGTTGCTTTGAAAAATTAGCATCCCATAATTGGTTAAGTGCAATCAATGTGGTGGCGGCATTAGAACTGCCACCGCCCAACCCACCACCGGCAGGAATGCGTTTAACCACAGAAATATCAGCACCAAGCTTTGTACCGGTTGCTTGTTGTAGCGCTTTGGCTGCTCTGATAATTAGGTCTTGATCTTGGGGTATGCTTTCATTGCCACTTGTTCGTGTAATGACACTATCTTGTCTAATATCAAAACTTAATTCGTCGCAATAATCCAGTAATTGGAAAATGCTTTGTAGGTTGTGATAACCGTCTTTTCGTTTGGAATTGATGTGCAAAAATAGGTTAATTTTTGCAGGCGATAGCCAAATATTAGGCATTAATGAACGTTTTTCGGTAGTGCTTGAGTTCGTTAATCGAATCGTAAACATCACTTAATGCAAGGTGCGCTGATTTTTTAGTAAGTTGCGCCCCGGCTTCTGGCTTCCAGCGATCAATCAATTCTTTCAATGTGGTTACGTCAATGTGTCGATAGTGGAAGAATTTTTCCAGTGTTGGCATGTAGTTGTATAAAAAACGCCTGTCTTGACAGATGGTGTTGCCACACATTGGAGAGGCTCCAGTATTAACGTATTTTTCCAAAAATTCAATCGTTTGAATTTCCGCCTGTTTTGTTGAGATATCACTTTCTTTAATGCGTTTGACTAGGCCAGAGTTGGTGTGGTGTTCGGTGTTCCATTTGTCCATGCCTGCCAATAATTCACTGCTTTGATGAATGGCAAGTGACGGGCCTTCGGCCAGAACATTGAGGTCCTTATCAGTTACAACGGTTGCAATCTCAATGATGACGTCTTTTTCAGGCACGAGACCCGTCATTTCAAGGTCAATCCAAATTAAGTTGGTGTCTTTATTCATAGTTTTTTAAAAAATAGTTTAATTAACAACCCGTGCTTTCCTTAACAAAGTCATCCAATTTTTGGTGAGCCGTGCCATTGTTTAAAATTTTGAGGGCCTTATCAACGCCAGATTGCAGTGAGTCAGCAAGCCCAGCAACATAAATGGCTGCGCCAGAGTTAAGGGCGATAATGTTTTTAGCGGCACCTTCTTTGCCGTCTAATGCCTGTTGAATGAGTAGTAATGAATCCTCAGCATCGTCAGCCTTAATATCGTTTAGATCACCTAGAGGCAGACCTAGTTCGGCAGGATTGATAGTGTAAGTGCTGACTTGGTTGTCTTTTAGTTCGGCCACGAAAGTGTCGTCCGCAATGGATATTTCATCCAGCCCATCCTTAGAGTGCACTACCATGACGTGTTTAGAGCCTAAACCTTTAAGCACATTGGCAATCGGTTCGACCAACGATTGACTGTAAACGCCCAAGATTTGATTGGGCGCCTTTGCAGGATTGGTGAGCGGACCCAAAACATTAAAAATGGTTCTAACGGCCAGTTCTTTGCGTGGACCAATGGCGTGCTTCATTGCGCTATGATGGGCTGGAGCAAACATAAAACCGATGCCAATTTTTTCTACACATTTTCCAATTTTTTCAGGGCTCATGCTGAGGTTGACACCCGCCGCTTCTAAGACATCAGCACTGCCTGATTTTGAAGAGATGGAGCGATTACCGTGTTTGGCAACTTGACCACCCGCTGCTGCTACGACAAACGTACAAGCCGTTGAGATATTAAACAAGCCTAATCCATCGCCACCTGTTCCACAAGTATCTACTAAGTGTTTGGGGTGGTGAATCTGTACTCCGGTTGCCAAAGAGCGCATGACTTTAGCGGCTGCTGTAATTTCTTCAACGCTTTCGCCTTTCATGGACAGACCTACTAAAAAACCACCAATTTGTGCATCGGTTGTTTTACCGGTCATGATGTCGCTCATCACGGCGTGCATTTCATTTTCACTCAAATCTTGTTTGTTGATTACTGCTTTAATTGCTTGTTGTATGTTCATTTCTCTCTCATTAATAATTCTATATCGTCAATTTCTTTGACCAATGCTTGGGTTAATACTCTGTTTCCAGTTTTGGTGACTAAAACATCGTCTTCAATTCTGATGCCAATATTCCAGTAAACGGGGTTAATTTTATCACTCTTACGAATGTAAATGCCCGGTTCAACGGTAGTTACCATGCCGATTTTAAATTCTCGATGACTGCCGGCTTGTTTGTACTCTCCAACGTCGTGCACATCAAGGCCTAACCAGTGCCCAGTACCGTGCATGTAAAATTCTGATAATTCTTTGCCTTCTTTTAGTAATCCTAGCTTGATCAGCCCTTTTCTAATGACGTCACTGGCAATTTGATGGGGTTTGGAAACGACCTCGCCTGGTTTGATGCTTTTGATGGCACGCAGTTGAGCGTCTAGTACGAGTTGGTAAATTTGTTTTTGCGCATCAGAGAATTGACCGCTGATAGGGAAAGTACGAGTAATGTCCGATGCGTAACCTTGCATTTCGCAACCCGCATCAATGAGTAGCAACTCACCTTTTTTTAAAGGCTTATTATTTTCAATGTAGTGCAAAACACAGGCATTTTCACCACCAGCGACAATCGGTGTGTAAGCATGCTCTGCATTATTTTTTCTAAACTCGGCATCAAAGACACTCGCCACTTCAAATTCAAACAAACCTATGTGTGTTTTCTGCATGGCTAATTGATGTGCATTGGCAGAAATATTGGCTGCTTTTTGCATGAGCTCGATTTCTCCATCATCCTTGATTAAACGCATTTCATGTACGTAAGTAGCGAGTGATTGGTATTGGGTTTTGGCCAGGTGTGTGATGATTTCATCGTCCAAAGTACAAGGCTTAAAATCATAATATAAGTCAGTAGCATTGGCGATTAATTTTGGTAATTGTGTTTTTAACTCATCAATAGAATAAGCTTCATCTGCCTTTAATACTTGTGGTGCATCCGATACCCCCAGGCGTTTACCGTCCCAAATTTCACGCGCTGGATCTTTGTCTCTTAAGAAAATAGTGTAGGTGTCTTTTGAAAAAACCGAGACCGCTTGTGGCTCGGTAAAACCAGTCAAATACCAAAAATCACTGTGTGGGCGAAAAGGATAATGTACATCGCCATTACGCAGTTGTTCTGGGTTGGTGCTGATGATAACCAAGGCACCCTCATCGAGCTGGCTTAGTAATTTTTTTCTTCTTTTTTGATGTATCATTATTTCAAGTCACACAGTGCCTGATTAAGATACCATGAAACACGTTCGTTTGTACCAAAATACCTCTTTGAAAATTGAGAATGAATTAACCTTGGATGAGTATGGTTCGCATCACCTAATTAAAGTATTGCGCTTTTCTCAAGGAAAAAGCATAACCTTGTTTAATGGTGATGGCTTTAATTACATTGCTGAAGTGTTGAGTAGCAAAAAAATATGTGAAGTACTGATACACTCTAAAGAGAAAAATTTATCCGAGTCAAAACTCAATTTAACTCTAGCGCAGGGCATTGCTAAAGGTGAAAAGATGGATTTTTTAATTCAAAAAGCCATTGAGCTTGGTGTGAATAAAATTGTACCCATCATGAGTGAACGTTGTGTAGTTAAGCTCAAGGGCGAAAAGCTAACTAGGCGTCAATTGCACTGGCAAAGAATTGTCATTGGCGCGTGCGAACAGTCTGGGAGATCGGTCGTTCCAAGTGTTGAAATACCAATAACGTTGAATGAACTTCTAAATCAGCAAACTAACAATGGTTTTATTCTGCATCACCGCTCAAAACAGACGCTATTGCAAGCCGACCCTTTGAGTGAGGCAACAATTCTAATAGGCCCAGAGGGTGGTTTGAGTGAGGTAGAAATCACCCAAGCGACTCAAGTAGGATATCAGTCGTTGTTGTTGGGTTCGCGCGTACTAAGAACCGAAACAGCGTCTTTAGTTGCGATTGCCAATATGCAATTATTGTGGGGCAATTAGAAGTTTTAAAGCATCTTGAATTGGTTTTAAAACGTGCACTAATTTTTTACGAATGGCAGAACCCGCAAGGTTGTGTGCAGAAATTGTACTAACCACTAATTTCTCGCTAACGCCAGCAAGCAATAGTCTAGCTTTAATTTGCTCGTCATCAGCACGGCCTAATTTTTCTGACACATTTTGAGATTGTTTTTGCAATTCATCAATGTGAGAGTAGGGCTGAATCATCGGGTGTGATAGGCATTCACCCAATACGTCCAACGTGCGATACAGGACGTATTCTTGGTTAATTTTTTTGAGAATATGGGCAATGGTTTTAAGCAGTATTTGCCCTTGTTCGCTACTTACGCAGTCTAATTCTTTAATATCGAGATCAAGTGCCACAGTGCCGTCATTATTAGGCAGGTTGTTTTTTATGCGCTCAATAAAGCCCACTAAGAATGCAGTCTTTCTTTGCCCTTGTTTCCACAGCCTTTCTTTTGCTTCGTTACTGATTAAATCCCCTTGTAAAATTAGATTGGTGGTGTCTATCAGTTGTGTTGTGTCGTCAGTAAAAGGCAAGAATTCCAGTAAATAATTAGCAATTTGTTTGCCAACTGGGTGTTTAACCACAAAATCTCGAGTTAGTAGAAACCGTCCAATTTCTGCTTGTTGGTCCGTGTTGGTTGCGCACCACCACACCAAGTCTATCACTTCATCATTTAAATTTTGAGAATTGGCAACGGCCACCACGGCTTCTATATTACCTATTTTTAATAGTGACACTAGATTGGAAGAACTGACTTGCCCCATTCTTGACCAGCGTTTGAGATAGGAAGGGTAACCACCCATGTTGCCCAACATTTTACCGACCAATAATTTTTGCACAGCTTGAATGTATTTATTGCTGTCGCCACTTGGGTGAAGTGCAATGATCTGCTCTTTTTTATCTTCGGTGAGACCGACCACAACCAACTTGTAAATATCAATACGAATAGCCACCGAAGTTGAAATCAGCACATTAAGTTTGAGTGTGTCTTCAGGTGTTAGCATTAAGAAATTTGTTTAATTGAGAGAGTGAATTGTGCTCTACTGAGTCTTTAAAGACCACAATGGATTTTTTACCAGCCGTAATTATCACTAGCAAGCTAGATTGATACGCGGGATAAAACAAAGAGTATTGTTTTATTTCTTTATTGTTTTTTTCTACGGTAAGTCGTTCATTATTCAAAGTTATCTTATTTGTGGATTCGTCTTTTGTTAAAAAAATAGATTTAGGGAAAAAACGATACGCCAAGACAAGTAGAGCGATACTTAATAAAGCGCTTAAATAAAAATTATAAGAGTAGTGCCAAACGGTAAATAAACCCAATAAATAAACTAATAAAGATAGGATTAAATAGTATTTGGAAGGCTTAAGAGTAATGGCCAGCGTTTCATTCATCATTGCCCAATTCAGAGCCTATTTCTTTAGCTCTATCAAAAGCAGCACGCATAGCATGAGCAACCATTATTTCAAAACCTTGATCTTGAAGCGATTCAATTGCTACTTGCGTAGTGCCGTTAGGTGAAGTTACTTTGGCTCTAAGTTCGTGTAGCGAATCAGCGGACTGATCAGCCATCATGCTAGCACCCAGTGCGGTTTGAATACTAAGTTTTGTTGCTGTGTCTTCATCAAGACCCAATGCAACGCCCGATTGCGCCATGGATTCCATCATTAAAAATAAATAAGCAGGACCACTGCCCGATAGTGCAGTAACTGCGTCTAGCATGTCCTCATCATTTACCCATAAGCAACTGCCCACGGATTTAAGTACGCTTTCTGCCAGAGATTTTTGTTCGTTACTCGTGTTGTCGTTGGCAAACAAGCCTGTAATCCCTTGGCCTAGTAATGCAGGTGTGTTTGGCATGGTGCGTACGATTGCTTTGTTCTCTCCTAACCAACGGCCAATATCGTAAGATTTAATGCCGGCTACAATTGAAACAATTAATGAATTGGAATTTAAACTTTCTTTTAAGTCTTTACACACTAAGGACAAAACCTGAGGTTTAACTGCCAAAACAACAACATCACACTTGGCGGCAAGTGCGGCGTTATCCGTAAAAACCTCAAGGTTAAATTCTTTTTTTCGCAGGGATAATAGTTCTTTATTAGTATCACTGACTTTAATATTTTTTGTAGAAAAACCGTTATTAACTAGGCCAGAAATAAGTGCATAAGCCATGTTTCCGGCGCCAATAAAACCAATGGTGGAAGATTTTTGCATTACAATATCTTAAGAATAATATATGATGTATTCTACCAAAATACTGCCGTCAAACAATACAAGGATAACAATGAAAAAATTTAACCCAAAACTAGTCATGATTGATGTTGATGGAACACTGGTTGATAGTGTGCCAGATTTAGCTTATTGTGTTGATGAGCTCATGGTGACAATGGGCAGAGAGAAGTGGGGCGAAGCGAAAGTTCGTCATTGGGTGGGTAACGGTGTACCAAAGTTAGTAGAGCGCTCATTAACGGGAGAGCTTGAGAGCACAGTAGATAAAGCTGATTTTGATAAAGCTTATCCTATATTTTTAGATTTATACGCCCAGAACACTTCGGGCCGTTCGTGTTTGTATGACGGCGTTTTGGAAGGACTAGAATATCTTAAAGCGCAAGGTTATACACTGGGCTGTGTGACTAATAAGGCCGAGCAGTTTACTCATCCACTGCTTAAAGATTTGGGTATTTTTAATGAGTTTGAAATTGTCATATCAGGAGACACACTGGAGAAGAAAAAACCAGATCCAATGCCTCTACTTCACGCCGCAAAACACTTTAGTGTCGCACCAAAAGAATCGTTAATGTTGGGTGATTCAATCAGTGATGTTAAGGCTTCACGTGCCGCTGGTTTTGAGATCATTTGCATGTCGTATGGTTACAATCATGGTGATGACATTCGCGATGCTAATCCTGACTTAGTGATTGATTCAATGGCTGAGTTGAAAGATTACTTATAAGCAGTAGCATCAGTAAAATGTATTTGTATGGATACATTCGATCATCAACATATTTGGCATCCGTACGCCAAAGTCCCCAATGACATCCCTACTCATTTAGTTGAATCCGCGGATGGTGTTTATTTAAACCTAGAAAGTGGTAAGCGAGTGATTGATGGCATGAGCTCGTGGTGGAGCACTATTCATGGCTACAACCACCCAGTACTTAATAAAGCAATTCAAACTCAATTGGGAAAAATGTCACACGTCATGTTTGGTGGTCTCACCCATAAGCCCGCGATTGATTTGGCCAAAACTTTAATAGAGATTACACCAGAGAATTTGACCAAAGTATTTTTTACCGATTCAGGGTCGGTGTCGGTAGAGGTGGCATTGAAAATGGCACTGCAGTACTGGGCGAACAAGGATCAATCGACTAAGCATAAATTTATTACCATTCGTGGTGGTTACCATGGTGATACGTTTGGCGCCATGAGCGTGTGTGATCCCGATAATGGTATGCATCATTTATTTTCAGGCGTATTGCCACAACATTTTTTTGTCAAAAGCCCATCAATGGCGCCAATGGATGAAGCCTTAGATGATCTAGAGTCAACCCTCAAACAGAATTCTGATTCAATTGCAGCGATGATTCTAGAGCCCGTAGTGCAAGGGGCAGGTGGCATGCGATTTTATAATCCACAATACCTCACCAAGGCCAAATCTTTGTGTGAAACCTACAAGGTGCTATTTATTCTGGATGAAATTGCCACTGGTTTTGGACGTACAGGTGAGCTCTTTGCACTCGAATACGTGGACGTTGAGCCTGATATTTTATGCTTGGGTAAAGCACTTACTGGCGGCTACATGACGCTTTCTGCCACTCTCACAACGGATGAAATTACTACTACTGTGGGCACGTTGATGCACGGCCCAACTTTTATGGCCAATCCGCTGGCGTGCAGTGTGGCAAATGCCAGCATCGAACTACTGCTTAATTCAGATTGGCAAGACGATGTTGCGCGTATTGAACAACACTTCCATACTGAGTTGGCACCACTCAAACAAAACAACAAAGTAGCCGATGTACGAATATTAGGTGCAATTGCTATTATTGAAATGCAAGAGGAGATTGGAGTAGAATGGATTCAGAAGCGCTTGATTGAGTTGGGTGTCTGGCTAAGGCCGTATGGAAAATTACTCTACACTATGCCACCTTTCATCATTGCAGATGACGAGTTAGTGACGCTTACCAAGGCAATTAAAACCGTTGTGGGGGAGATATGAAAATATTAACTTTATTACTAACACTGCTGGTCTTCTCAGTCCAAGCAGAAGAATACGAAGCCGTTAGTGTCGAGGTCAAGGCGCAAAAATTAATTGGTGATGCTTATTATGTGCCCGGTATGTCGGGCGCAGCCACTGAGTTTGAGGGCTTTATTTCGAATGCTGGTTTTGTGGTAACGACTGAAGGCGTGGTGGTGTTTGATGCGCTCGGCACACCTTCATTGGCGAATGCCATGCTTGGTGAAATCCGAAAAGTAACCGATCAGCCAATTAAGCTTGTGATTGTGAGTCATTATCATGCCGATCATATTTATGGATTGCAGGTATTTAAAAATGAAGGCGCACAAATTTGGGCACCCAAAGGCACTTGGGATTATCTGGATTCTGAAACTGCAGAAACTTTATTGGACTCAAGGCGTAATGCATTGTTCCCTTGGGTTAACGATGAAACCCATTTGGTTGAACCCGATCGAATTATTGATAAAGACACCGAATTTAGCCTGGGTGAACACAGGTTTCTAATTAGTTATTTTGGCAAAGTACACTCTGATGGCGATATGTCGCTACTGAGTGCGACTGATCAAACACTTTATAGTGGTGATATTATTTTTGAAGGACGCATTCCATTTGTGGGCGATGCTGATATTATTAAATGGGCCAAAACACTAGACCGTGTACGCAATATGCAAGTCGAATATTTTGTACCGGGCCATGGTAGTGCTTCTAATCAACCTAAACAAACCATGGATTTGACTTATCGTTATTTGAATTTCTTGTTAGACAAACTTGGAAAAGCCGTCGAAGAAATGGATCAGTTTGAAGAAACTTACGATACCATCGACTGGTCAGAGTTCGAGAATCAACCGGCTTTTGATGCGGCCAATCGTAAAAATGCTTACGCGGTTTATCTTTATTTAGAAAGGGTATTAGATTAACTAATCGATAGGGTCAACGTCTAAATACCACCTGACTTTATTTTTTAATTTCAGTGTATCGATGTGTTGATGGAAAGTTGCTAGCATTTGATGTAATGCTATTCTGTTACTGGATTGTAAATACAAACTGAAATAGTAGTAATCAGATTTTTTTTCAATAACATTCGCCACTGGTCCCCACGTTTCTACCGAGTCAATTTGTATATTTTTGAATAGAATGTTTGCTTCGCGCAAGAAGTCTTCAGCGTTTTGCTTGTTTTTGGCGTTTGCACATAAAAGTGCTTGGTGAGAAAACGGGGGCATCATTGCACTGCGACGCTGTTTTAATAATTCATTGGCAAATTGTACGTAGCGTGCTGACAATACGTAACTAAAAATTGGGTGATCAGGGTAGCGAGTTTGAATCACTACTTCGCCCCGCTCTGTACTTCTACCGGCTCGACCGGAGACTTGAATCAGTAGTTGAGCCAAGTGTTCCGTTGCACGAAAATCAAGCGAGAGCAAGCCTGCATCCGTATCCAAAACCCCAACCATGGATAGATTAGAAAAATCATGCCCTTTGGCAAGCATTTGCGTACCCACGATAATACAAGGTTCGCCAGAGTTGATTTGTTTTAGATGCTCAGTAAATGCTTTTTTGCGTCGTGTGGTGTCACGATCAATGCGAATAATAGGCGTATCTGCAAAGTATGACGACAGTGTTTCTTCCAGTCTTTCTGTGCCGTAACCAAGCACTTCAAGGCTAGGCTGTTTGCAATCTGGGCAAACGTGTTCTGGCATTTTCTCATCACCGCAATGATGGCACTTGAGTCGGTGAATGTGTCGATGGTAGATCATTCCTGAATCACAATGAGTGCATTGTGCTTTCCAACCGCATTCTTTACAGTAATACACAGGGGCGTAACCACGACGGTTAATAAACAACATTACTTGCTTGCCTTTGGCTAAGTGTTGGTGCATTTTTTCAATTAAAACTGCTGACAATGCACTATTACTCTTTTCAGTACCCCCTTGAGGGGTGAAATTAGGGCGCATGTCAATTAAGCTTACTTCCGGCAGAGTGGCTTCACCGGCGCGTTTGGTCAATGTAATATGAATGAGTTTTTTATCAATTACATTTTTAAGCGTTTCTAGTGATGGCGTTGCTGTGCCTAGTACTAGGGGAATGTTGGCTTGTTTAGCACGAATAAAGCTAAGGTCTCTAGCGGAATAACGAAAGCTGGATTGTTGCTTAAACGAACCGTCATGTTCTTCATCAATAATAATCAGACCCAAGTTTGGCATTGGAGCGAAGATTGCACTGCGAGTGCCTAACACAACCCCAGCCTCACCATTTTTAGCCATTAGGTAGGCATCTAATTTTTGAGTTTCATTCAATTGCGAATGAATCGCCACCACACGAGTCTTAAGCCGTGATTCAAATCTTGTAATCATCTGTGGGGTGAGACCAATTTCTGGCACCAAAACCAGTACTTGCTTATTCTCATCAAGCATTGCTTGGGTAATGTGTAAATAAACTTCAGTTTTTCCACTGCCGGTAATGCCATGAAGTAAGAATCCATGATATTCATTGACCGATTTTAAGACTTGATTAATGGCAATGTCTTGTTCTTCAGTGATATTAAAATTAGGTTTTTTGGTTTTATTTGATAATTCAATCGCCTTTTTAATAACAGCTTCTTTTCCTATGCGTAAGTTTTTTGGTAGAGCAGCCGAAATCACCTCGCCAATTGGGTAATGATAATATTTGGCTGACCAAAACAAGAAATCTAGAATGGGCTTATCCAAGATGGGTTTATCATCCAGTACTTTTTCAACCGATTTAAGTTGTTTGAAATCGCTTTTGTCTTTAATCATTAATACAATGCCAACGACTTTTTTTCGTGCGAATGGAACTTTCACGCGAGCACCAATCATTACTTGATCATTGCATTGATAATCAAAAGTTTTATGCAGTGGTACCGGAATGGCAACTTCAATGATTGATGACAAAATTAAACGTTTATTCGATAAAATAAATCATTTTATTCTTAAAATCCAAACAATGGTTGTTATTCAAAATAGTATTAATGACTCGTCCATTAATGAGGCAAACCTAGTCGATACTTTGCAACGGGTGATTGATGATCTAGGTAAGGGAGAGAGTGAATTGCTCATCCGTATCGTTGATAAAGACGAGATTCAAGAGTTGAATAAGACTTATCGCCATCAAGACAAACCCACTAACGTTTTATCGTTCGAAAGTGATTTTCCTATTGAGATTGATGAAGCGACTTTAGGTGACGTGGTGATTTGTAGCGAAGTTGTGTCAACGGAAGCCAAAGAGCAGAATAAAATTTTTGACGATCATTTGATGCACATGGCTGTTCACGGTATTTTGCATTTATTAGGCTATGACCATGTTGATTCGGCTGATGCTAAAAAAATGGAAAGCTTAGAGATAAAAATTTTGGAAAAAATCAAAATCGCTAATCCTTACCAATAATTAAAAAAGTACGAGGTTCAACCTCATACTTTTTTAATTACTCTACATGCTCCATACGTCCCAATCGCTCCATGGCACGTAACTCATCTTTAATATAGTACATTTTGAGTGAATTTCTCTCCCACGGCGGTATGTTGGCGTCTTGCAACACTTTTTTGAGTGATTGCGAGTGCTTTTTACCCGGTAATTTAATACGCTGCCCTTCGGTTCGATAACGAATGGAAAAATTTGGCAAATTTTCAAATTCCGCATGAAATGGGCAATAACTGCGATTTTCTTCTACTTGGTTGTCAACAAAATACAATTCGTTTTGATAACGGCGAACTTCAAACTGCCCCCAGCTAACCAAAGGTTTTGCATCGACTTTGGCGGATAATAAATCAAGAATTTGCGTCATGACTTTGTCAGAAGGTGGCAAAAATGCCAAAGTGGTTAAATGATGTCGAATAATATTCTTAACTCTGTGTGTTTCGAGCTTGATTAGCTCAAGGGTGTTGATGCGACCACCCTCATTAATAATGTTATTTTTTTTAATGTCAATGTCGGCCAGTTCACGAGTGAGTTTTAAGGCTTCTGATTGGTGTTTTGCACTTCTAAACAGGGTTTTTGTTAGATTTTTATAGACCGTTTCAAGTTTTGGCATGATTTCTAAACGCAAGAAATTTCGCCTAAAATTAGTATTTTTGTTACTGTCATCCTCTATCCATCGTAATTTATGCTTTTTTGCATAATCAATGATTTGCGCTTTATCCAAATTTAGCATTGGGCGATAATGGGTACCTTTACCTAAGATTTTTTCTTTAGGCATGGAAGCCAATCCTGCAATTCCACTGCCACGGAACAGTTGCAATAATAAAGTTTCCGCTTGATCGTTTTGATGATGTGCTGTGCACAGTACTTCGTTTTCTTTTAAATTACAAGATAATGAGTGATAGCGTTTTTTACGTGCATTTTCTTCAATATTAGAGTTATTTTCGATGAATATATCAATATTTGAATAGTGAATATTTAAGGATTGGCACAAATTTTTGCAAAATTCACCCCATTCCGAGCAGTGCTTAGACAGATGGTGGTTGCAATGGACTGCTCTTAGATTATTTGGGTAGTGAGTGTGGAGATAGTGCAGAAGTACAACCGAATCAATGCCACCACTTAAACCAAGAACAATTTGTTTGTTCTTGAAGTAGGAATCTTTAGTCTTTAAATTTTCCAAAGCTTAGGAGTTTATCGGCTCGAGCTTGGACTAGCTGATCAATAGGCGTTTTGACGATTGAATTCAATTGTTTTTTAAGCGCATCTCTGAGTAAAGTTTGCGCCTCATCTGGATTACGGTGAATGCCACCCAACGGCTCAGGGATGATTTCATCGATTAATTTTTCTTTCTTAAGGTGTTGACTGGTGAGTTTAAGAGATTCCGCTGCAACGTTGGCTTTAGCGGCATCCTTGTACAAAATAGAGGCACAACCTTCTGGCGAGATTACTGAATAAATACTGTATTCAAACATCATCATGATATCTGCCACACCAATGGCCAGTGCACCGCCTGACCCACCTTCGCCAATCACCACGGAAATAATAGGCGTGGCAAGTGTTGACATCTCAAATAAATTTCTGGCAATGGCTTCAGATTGTCCGCGCTCTTCAGCACCGATACCAGGGTAAGCACCTGGTGTGTCAATAAAAGTGATGATTGGCATTGAAAATTTTTCAGCCGTTTTCATCAAACGCAGTGCTTTTCGATAGCCTTCTGGACGTGGCATGCCAAAGTTGTATTTGAGTTTATCTTTAGTTGATCTGCCTTTTTGCTGACCAATGAACATCAGTGGCTGTCCATCTAGTTTGGCAATACCACCGATAATAGCATGATCATCACCATACGCACGATCGCCATGCAGTTCCGTGAATTCATCAAACACATTATCAATGTAGTCGAGTGTGTAAAGTCTTTTTGGATGACGAGCTAATTGTGAGATCTGCCAGTCGCTCAAAGATGAAAATATTTTTTTAGTCAGTGCGCTGCTTTTAGTTTTAAGCGCTTCCATTTCCTGAACAATGTCCACCTTGTTTTTAATGTTACAAAGCGCTTCGATTTTCTCCTCTAAGTCGGCAATGGGCTGTTCAAAATCAAGGTAATCTAAATTCATATCAGGTTAAAATTCGTGTTAGTAATGTTTTCAAATTATAGCAGATGATACAACCGTGGATTTAATAACACTTCTGTCCTTAACCTTTGCAACATTTATTTACGCCATTTCACCCGGTCCTGGGTTATTTGCAGTACTAGCAACGTCTACTCGTTATGGCGCAATTCCTGCTTTGTGGCTTTCAGTCGGACACGTTGTTGGGGATATTTTGTACGTATCAGTAGCCATGTTTGCACTGAGTATTTTGGCTCAAGTAATTTCCGAAAGTATGGTGTACGTGAAGTTTTTTGGTGCTAGTTATTTGCTCTTTATTGGGTTCCAACAGTATCGGTCTAAGGGGGTTAGTTTTGAGCCAGACAGTGGTCGAAAATCAGTCATCAGGCTGTTGCTGTCTGGTTTTGTGGTAGGCGGAACCAATCCTAAGACCATTATTTACTATTTGTCTTTTTTACCAATTTTTATTGACCTTAGTAATCTTACCTTGGTCACTGAAGTTCAAGTGATTGCAGTGGTCGGTATTACTGTGCTTTTTGTACTGAGCTTAGCCAACGTATTGGGCCTTAAGTTACGTAAACACATTGAAAACCCGGCAGTGATTAAGAAAGTCAATGAGGTAACTGGAATTACCATGATGCTGGTTGGTGTTTTTGTAGCGTTGTATTAAGGTAATATTAGGAAATGAATATTTCTGAGTTTTTAGCATTATTCCTAATCGCTTTTGTATTTGTTATTACGCCCGGTCCTGGCACGTTGGCTGTGTTTGCAAAGAGCATGTCGCAAGGATTTATGCCGGCATTTTATTTATCCGTGGGCATGGTGCTGGGTGATCTGGTTTACTTGTCCGTTGTTATTTTTTCATTGGATCTGTTTGCAGAGTTAATTACACCTGTAATGGACTATGTCAGAGTATTAGGCGGTATTTATCTAATCTATTTAGGCGTGAGTTCTTGGAATGCACACGGGGTTAAACTTAGTGAACAGGCAAACCGTAAAGGCAATACTAGTGAATTTATAACAGGATTGGTTATTTCACTAACCAATCCAAAAGTGATGATATTTTACATTGCCATATTACCGGCATTTATTGACTTGTCTCAAGTCGGTTTTGTTGATGCATTAGAGATGTTAGTCACAGTGGGCGCTGGATTATTAATTGGCATTAGCATGATTAATGCAATGGTTAGTCGCATTAAAACCTTGTTTACAAAAACTAACGCAGAACAACGCATTAATAAATTAGTAGGCATTGTGATGATATTAGCCGGTTTGTTGCTCGGTCTGTCATGATGGCTGATCGTAAATTATTTTTGTGGATGACGCTGGCAATGCTAGGCTGGGGAGCTTCATGGCCAATTGCTAAAATACTTTCTGGCTATATCACTGAACATGAATTAGTGACTTATCGTTACGCGTTAACGGTGTTGACCATGTTGCCTATTTTTTATTGGCTAAAGTTATCGTTCAAAATAGAGCTGAAAAATTTAGTATTGGCCATCGTCATTGGTGTGTTGTTGATTTTTTATACTAAGCTATTTTTTTTAGGAACCAAGTACGGCACTGCAGGTTTGGCAGGGGCATTGGTGACTACGTTAATGCCGATTATTGTTTATGTGCTAATGTTGCTTAGCCGACAGAAAAAACCACGAACGAAAGATTGGCTAGCCTTAGTGTTGGGTGTGGCCGGTGTATTCACTATGATTAAAGTTTGGACTTTTGAGCTGGATCAAATTTTTAATGTCTCTAATGTGTATTTATTATGGGCGGCTCTGTGTTGGGCGCTGATGTCTATTGCTACCTCTTATACAAAATCCATCCATCCAGTAGTCTTAAGTTTTTATGTTTATTTATTTGCCACTTTGATTGATTGGCTAGTATTTTTCAATCCAAGCAGTGGCTCTATCTTTAATATGGACCAAACCTTTTGGCTTGGCTTCGTATTCTTGGCAGTTGGCTCTACCACGTTTGCCACCACAATGTATTTTTTGGGTGTTCAAAAACTGGGTTCCAACAAAGGCAGTGTGTTTACTTTCTTGGTACCGTTCTTTGCCATTGGTTTAAGTGCAATTTTATTAGGCGAGTTATTACAGCTAACAACTTTAATTGGCGTAGTGATGACCATTGTTTCATTGATTACTTTAAATAACATCAACTTTAGTTTTTTGAAAAATAAACTTTTTAAAAACTAAAGTTTTCATTGTTTTTCCGCCCGATTTAATAAAAACCTAAAAATTTTATGAAATTAATTGTGTTAATATGAACTCATGAGATTAATTGAGTCAAAAAAATGGACGTAATTTACTGGTTAATCCCGAGCATGATTTTTGTGGGCGCTGTACTGGTAATCCTTTTAATGATGGGGGTTAAGAATGGTCAGTTTGACGATTTAGAAGGCGAAGGACAGCGTATTTTATATGATGAAGATGAAGATAATTCAGAGACAGAAAAAAAGTTTGAAAAACCCCTTGACAGTTAGTTTTTTTTATAGAAAATTCGCACTTGAAGATATAAGAAAAATAAAATAATAAAAAGAGGAAAAGAAAATGGCGAAAAGTATTATTGACGGCCTATTTGGGAAATCACCAATCAGTCCATTACAGCAACATATGACTAGCGTACATTCGTGTATTGCAGAACTTAAGGGCT
>JAPYOZ010000002.1 GCA_029941485.1 Gammaproteobacteria bacterium
AATTTTTAAAAGATGAATTATCCAAACTACTGATTAAAGATAATCAACTAGATACCGATATTAAGGGAACTTTTGTGATTTTAGTCGTGGGCATTAACGGCGCTGGAAAAACCACCACCATTGGAAAATTGGCTAAATTGTTTCAAAATCAAGGGAAATCAGTCATGCTGGCTGCAGGTGATACTTTCCGAGCAGCGGCGGTTGAGCAGCTTAAAGTTTGGGGTGAGCGTAATGAAATACCGGTGGTTGCCCAAGATACTGGCGCTGATGCGGCTTCGGTAATTTTTGATGCATACGAATCAGCGCGTGCTAAAAATATTGATATTTTGATTGCTGATACTGCCGGAAGATTGCACACGCAAGGCAATCTGATGCAAGAGTTAGAGAAAATCAAGCGTGTACTCAAAAAATACAACGAAGATGCCCCACATGAAACCATGCTGGTGATTGACGGTGGCTCGGGGCAAAATGCCATCAATCAAGCGGTTGAGTTCAATAAAGCAATTGATCTCAGTGGTATTAGCATCACCAAACTTGATGGTACCGCCAAAGGCGGTGTGTTGTTTGCCATCTCTGATGAGTTGAAGCTACCTATTCGCTACATTGGTGTGGGTGAAGGCATTAATGATCTTAAGCCGTTTAAGGCAACGGAGTTTGTTGATGCTTTGTTTGATTAGACTGAAATTACCAATTTTCCAATCATACTTCCTTGCTCAATAATTTGATGGGCTTTGGTGATATTTTCCTTATTAATCGGGGAAAAATTCTCAGTCATCGTGGTCACAATTGTTTTGTTGTCAATTAAATTGGATACCTGATTAAGCAATTCGTGCTGTTTAACCATGTCATCCGTTGTGAACATTGAGCGTGTAAACATCATTTCCCATACCAAAGTGATGCTCTTTGCCTTGAGTAAATTAATGTCGTAATTTCGAGTGGCATTCGCCAACAAACAAATACTGCCTTGTGGTGCAATAATTTGCGCCATGATTTCAAAGTACTCGTCAGGATTACCCATGCAAAGAATAAAATCTGGTGCAGTAAGCTTGTTTGCTCTAAATTGCTCGGCCAAGTTGCAATGATCAATCACTGTATCGGCGCCCATTTGTTTGCACCAATCCCTAGATTCATCACGTGAAGCCGTAGCAATGACGTTTATGCCAATCACTTGCTTAGCAAATTGAATCGCCATGGAGCCTACACCACCGGCAGCACCAATTAACAATAAAGTTTTATTTTGGTCTTCCGCGCTAATTTTTAGGCGATGAAATAACGATTCCCAAGCGGTAATGCTGGTGAGTGGCAATGCGGCGGCTTGTTTAAAATTAAGTGAAGTTGGCTTAATACCAACAATGCGTTCATCGATTAATTGGTGGGTGGCATTCGAGCCATCTCGGGTCATATCACCGGCATAAAATACTTCATCGCCTACTTTGAACAAAGAGGTTTGACTGCCAACCTTACGTACAATACCGCAAGCATCAAACCCTAGAATCACCGGTGTTTCTTGTTTCTTAACAACAGTTTGTTTTATCTTGGTGTCAATTGGATTAATGGAAATGGCTTGAATCTCAACCAATAAATCACGCTCAAGCGGGTTGGCTATTTTTTTTTCAAAGTTAACAAACTTGATGCCGTTGTAACCAACTGCCTGCATGATTATTTACGAGTGTTTTTCTCAATACGCAACATCGCCAACATCATCACAAATATAATGAAAATACCTAACATTAAGGCTGCTGCACCTAGTATTGCAAACCCTATTGCCTCGTCTATCGTAATTGAGGCTAGTTTAAATAAAAAGTATTGTTGTATATTTAATTGCTTGTTTACATCGACTTGTTTGGCAAATTCTTGATCGTGCCATTTAATAAAATTATCGACATTAACCTGTGAACCGCCAACATCGACCATCTGTTTGATGAGTCGAGCTAATGACTTTGCATAAGCCAATTGCAGTTCTTTAGTGTAAGGATTTGATTTGATTTTTACTAAAATACTAACGTTTTGTTTTAAATCCGTTTTATCAATCACATCTTCGGGTAACCTTTCTAAATTAGCAACAATTTTTTCTATGTGAGTATTAAATTCTTGATTGAACTTATCTTCCTCTTTAGTATTTAAAGCTTGAATCTCGTCTTTTGTTTGGGCACTAATTGGATTTTGATATTTGGCAAATTCAATCGCCGGAACATTGGATTTATTACTTATGCTAGCATTGATTTTGTCGTAACTTATAAAGCTCATCACTACCACTAGTACAAATGCAATCAGTGCAAAAAATAGCCCTAAACGCTGCACAATTATAAAAAAGTTTTTTTCAATTGATTTCAACATACTCATTTATCCTTTGTTATCCATAATGTTATTAATTTTCTTTGCTAACTCAACATCCAACTCGGTAATACCACCTTCACTGTGCGTTACCAGATCAATTGTAACGGTTTTATAAACATTTGACCATTCAGGGTGGTGATTCATCTTCTCAGCAACAATAGCCACTTGCGACATAAAACCAAACGCTTGAACAAAATTATCCAACACGAACTCTCGATGAAGCTTTCCGTTGACAATTGTCCAGTCTTGTAATTTATCCAATGCTTTTTGATCAAGTTTAGCGTTCATTACTTACCCTTTTAAAATATCTCTTGCTCCGAGTGACAATAATTTATCAGCCAATTCTACTCCTAAAATTTCTGCCTTAGTAACATCACCACAAACTTGTTGTTTTAAGATGATGCCTGTGTCTACATTACCAACCAAACCAGTGAGTGTCATTTGATCGTTATTAATGGTTGAAAAACCAGCAATAGGCACTGAACACCCTCCTTCTAGTTTTTCATTCATTGCGCGTTCGGCAACAACTCTTTGCGTGGTATCAACGTCGATCAGCGGTGTAATCAGGTCTAAGATTTCCGTGTCATTGGCACGAATTTCAATACCAACTGCTCCTTGTCCTACTGCTGGCAAGCTTTGCTCTGGTGATATTTGTTGTTTAATTCTATCTTCAAACCCTAATCGAATTAACCCTGCACAAGCCAAAATAATGGCATCGTACTCACCATCGTCTAATTTCTTAAGTCGTGTATTTACATTGCCACGCAAGTCTAAGATTTCTAAATCGGGACGAATGGCCTTGAGCTGCACAATACGGCGCATGGAACATGTGCCCACTTTAGCACCTTGTGGTAAATCATCAACCTTATCAAAATTATTAGAAACAAAAGCGTCAAATGGATTTTCACGCTTTAAAATGGCACCCAGTTCAAACCCGGGTGGGATTTCATACGGTACGTCTTTCATTGAATGCACAGCAATATCAGCATCACCATCAAGCATACCTTGCTCTAACTCTTTGATAAACAAGCCTTTTCCGCCAATTTTTGACAAGGGTGAGTTTAGTACTTGATCCCCTTTTGTGGTCATTTTAACCAGCTCAACCTTTAGGCCGGGGTGGTGGTATTCTAATCTGGCTTTAACATGTTCAGCTTGCCATAAGGCTAGTGGACTTTTACGTGTTGCAATTTTTAAAGTTTTATTCATGCTTTGTATTAAAATAGGACAAATGATTCGATACAGTTTATTTTTTTTACTCTTGTTTTCAAACGTCAGTATAGCTGAAGAGCTCACCCTGCCAGTTGCAAAAGACTTTTTAATGGATTCCCAAAAAGTTTGGAAACAAAAGATCCCTATTTTAATAATGTTTTCTATCCCTGACTGTGGATATTGTAAAAAAATCAAAGAAGATGTTTTGAGTCCAATGGCAACAATGGAAGAATATAACAAAAAAATCATCATCCGTCATATTGACGCCAGTAGTTTTGATGAAATCAACAATTTTTATAACGAAGAGGTTTCTCACAACGAATTTGCCTTTACACGTGCCATTAACTTTTTTCCAACGGTAGTGCTAGTTGACAATTACGGCTCAACCCTGGGTAAAATTACGGGCGTTCCTAGTGAAGAACTATATTGGACTGATCTAGACGAAGTGATTGAAAAATCAACCAAAAAATTACATCAACGAATGGGTGCAACCTTATGACAACAAAAACTAACCAATCTTGGGGTGGACGCTTTAACGAACCGACTGATGAGTTTGTGAAGATTTTTGGCGCCTCGGTGTTTTTTGATAAAATTCTTGCGCCGTATGACATTCAGGGCTCTATCGCACATGCAACAATGCTTAGTGAAGTAGGTATTCTCACGGCAGAAGAAAAAGACCAAGTCATTAAAGGGCTTAATCAAATTTCAGATGAAATTAATGCAGGAGAATTCGAATGGTCAGTTGCACTAGAAGATGTGCACATGAATATCGAATCTCGTCTGACTGAAATTTGTGGTGATGCCGGCAAAAAACTTCACACTGGTCGTTCACGTAATGACCAAGTAGCTACTGATATTCGCCTTTATTTACGTGATCAAATCGATATGGTCGCCGATGAAATCAAACGTTTGCAATCAGCACTACTTGACTTAGCTGAAAAAGAAGCTGGAACGATTTTGCCGGGCTTTACTCACTTACAAGCTGCACAACCAATTAGCTTTGGACACCACATGATGGCCTATTTTGAAATGCTATCACGTGACGTTGAACGTCTAGTTGATGCTCAAAAGCGTGTTAATACAATGCCACTGGGTAGCGCTGCATTAGCAGGCACAACTTATCCGATTAATCGTGAGCGTACGGCTGAACTATTAGGTTTTGAGCGTATTTGCACCAACTCGCTTGATGGTGTGAGTGATCGAGATTTTGCTATTGAGTTCTTATCGGCGGCCAGTATTACTATGATGCACTTATCGCGTTTTTCAGAAGAGCTAATTTTATGGTCAAGTGCGCAATTTGATTTTATCGAACTGCCAGACAGCTTCTGTACAGGTTCATCGATTATGCCGCAGAAGAAAAATCCTGATGTGCCAGAATTAGTCCGTGGAAAAACTGGCCGTGTGTATGGCAACCTGACTTCATTATTAACCATTATGAAGGCTCAGCCACTTGCTTACAACAAAGACAACCAAGAAGACAAAGAGCCACTGTTTGATACAGTTGACACACTAAAGGCTTGCTTACGCGTGTTTGCCGATATGGTGCCAACCATTGAAACCAAGCGCGACAACATGTATAACTCAACTAAAAAAGGTTATACCACTGCAACTGATTTGGCCGATTATCTGGTTAAAAAAGGCCTGCCATTCCGTGATGCGCATGAGGTGGTAGGCCAGTCGGTTTCTTATGGCATTGAACACCAAAAAGATCTTAGCGAGTTAAGCCTGGAAGAATTGCAAGTGTTTGATGATCGCATTGAAAACGATGTGTTTGACATACTCTCTTTAGAGGGTTCACTTTGTGCGCGTGATCATCTAGGTGCGACTGCACCCAATCAAGTTAAAGCCGCGATAAAAACTGCTCGAAAATCTCTAAAATAATGCATTCTAAAAGTATGCGTATTGTATTTGCAGGCACGCCTGATTTTTCTGTTGGTGTTCTAGAATCACTCATTAATGCAGGGCATGATATTAAAGGCGTCTACTGTCAGCCGGATCGCCCAAAAGGTCGTGGTCGTGTACTGAGCGCTTGCCCAGTAAAAGAAAAAGCACTAGAACACAATCTGGCTATCTTTCAACCTGAAAGCTTAAAAGATGAAGCCGAACAACAAATTTTGGCCAGCCTTAATGCGGATATCATGGTGGTAGTAGCCTATGGGCAGCTCTTACCCAAAGTTGTATTAGAAACACCTAAATATGGCTGTCTCAATATTCATGCATCGCTATTACCACGTTGGCGTGGTGCGGCCCCTATTCAACGCGCAATCTTAGCAGGTGATACACAAACCGGTATAGGTATCATGCAAATGAATGAAGGGCTAGATACCGGTGATATTCTGCTAGAAAAAACTTGCGCCATTACCAAGTCCGACACAGCGCAATCTCTACATGATAAATTAGCCATTCTTGGTGCACAAGGTATTATCGAGGCCCTTGAAAATCTTGAACAGCTCACACCTACTGTTCAAGATGAGGCTGGTATCACCTATGCCAAAAAACTAAGCAAAGATGAAGCTTGGATAGACTGGAATAAATCCGCAGTTGAAATCAGCCAACAAATCAGAGCCTTTAACCCCTACCCCATTGCTCAGGCCAATGCAACAAGCAACAAGTTCGATAATAAGGTTTTACGTATTTTATCTGCAAGTATTATAGACAAGGCCTATAACCAGAAACCAGGTGAAGTAATTGAATGCACCAAAGGTGTTTGCCATGTAGCAACTGGTGATGATGTATTGAACTTAGAGAAAGTTCAATTAGCTGGCAAAAAAGTAGTTGATATTAAAGATTTTACTAATGCTTATAATTTAACAAAACTAAGCTGACGCCAGGCTTCATAAGCCACAATAGAAACACAGTTCGACAAATTCAAACTACGTGAACCCGCTTGCATTGGCAGTGTGATCCCTGGATATTGATTCAATATTTCTTGTGGAAGACCTCGTGTCTCTGGGCCAAATAAAAATGAATCACCGCTTTGGTATTCAATATCTGTATAGCTTGTTTTTACTTTCGAGCTCACTGCAAACAATCGATCAGGCTTGGCTCTGGCCAAATAATCTTCAAAATTTTCATATTCAGTTACTTTTGCTAACTCTTTGTAGTCTAGCCCAGCACGACGCAAACGCTTGTCAGTAATTTCAAAACCAAAAGGTTTGATTAAATGCAAGCTTGCACCCATATTTGCAGACAAACGAATTAAGCTACCTGTGTTGTTGGGAATCTCTGGTTCGAATAATACTAAATTTAACATAATATTTTATTTTTACCCTTGAATAAGCGGACATCATCCCATAAATAGAGGTTAACTTAATAAAAAACAATCGAGTAAATTGATGGACATTAATAAATTAACCTCACAATTCCAACAAGACTTGGGCGCTGCGCAATCCATTGCCACTCAGCATAATCACACTGTGATCGAGCCGATTCATGTACTCAAAACTATGATTCAAAATGGTGAAAGTAGTGTTAGAAATTTGCTTACACAGACTAAAGTGGATTTGCCAAAAGTCAGCCAACAATTAGACCAAGCCATTGATGCTTTGGCTAAAGTAAGCAGCCCAAATGGTGATGTTAATATTTCACAAAATTTATTACGTTTGTTGAACCAAGCTGATAAATTAGCGATTGATCGAGGTGATGCTTATTTATCAACCGAATTATTTCTACTGGCAATTATAGAAAGCAATGACACGGCCAGTAAAATTTTAAAAGATTGTGGTGCTGACAAGAAAAACCTAAGCACTGCTATTGATACCCTTAGAGGAGGCGAAAGCGTGAATGATCAAAATGCAGAAACACAAAGAGATGCACTGAATAAATACACACAAGACTTAACTCAGCTAGCCATTGATGGCAAACTCGATCCAGTCATTGGTCGCGACGGTGAAATCCGGCGTGCGATTCAAGTATTGCAACGCCGTACTAAGAATAATCCAGTACTCATCGGTGAGCCCGGTGTCGGTAAAACTGCCATTGTTGAAGGCTTGGCACAGCGCATAATCAACGGTGAAGTCCCCGAAGGAGTTAAAGGAAAACGTGTGTTGTCACTAGACATGGCGGCACTGGTTGCTGGTGCAAAATATCGAGGAGAATTTGAAGAACGCTTAAAAGCCGTCCTTAAAGATTTAGAAACCGAACAAGGTCAAGTGATTTTGTTTATTGATGAGCTTCATACCATGGTTGGTGCGGGAAAATCTGATGGCGCGATGGATGCAGGCAACATGCTAAAACCAGCATTGGCTCGCGGTGACTTACATTGTATGGGCGCTACCACCTTAGATGAATACCGTCAGTACATTGAAAAAGACTCGGCACTCGAACGTCGTTTCCAAAAAGTATTAGTTGACGAGCCTACCGAAGAAGACACCATTGCCATCTTGCGCGGTTTGAAAGAAAAATACGAAGTCCACCATGGTGTTGAAATTACCGATCCTGCTATTATCGCAGCGGTTACTTATTCAACTCGCTACATCACGGACCGCCAACTACCCGACAAAGCGATTGATTTGATTGATGAGGCGGCCTCACAAATCCGCATGGAAATTGATTCAAAACCAGAATCAATGGACAAGCTCGATCGTAAGTTGGTACAACTCAAAATCGAACGAATGGCACTTAAAAAAGAGAAGGATAAAGCGTCTAAAGAACGACTCAAAGAGATAGAAAATGTCATTAACAACCTTGAAAAGGAATACTCTGATCTTGAAGAAATATGGAAAAAAGAAAAATCCATGGTGCAGGGTGCACAACACTTAAAAGAAGAACTTGAGCAAGCTAAAACCGACCTTGAAACAGCACATCGTAATAACGATTTAGCGAAAATGAGTGAATTGCAATACGGTGTCATTCCAGAATTAGAGAATAAAATTACCCAAGCTGAAAATGCCGATACCGAAAGCATGACTCTACTAAGAAACAAAGTCACGGAAGATGAAATCGCCCACATTGTTGCTCGTTGGACTGGAATTCCAGTGGATAAAATGATGGAAGGTGAAAAAGACAAACTCCTGCAAATGGAAAAAACTATCCACAAACGCCTAGTTGGTCAAGACAAAGCAGTCAAGGTAATTTCTGATGCAGTTCGTCGCTCACGTGCTGGATTGTCCGATCCTAATCGTCCCGATGGATCGTTTCTATTCATGGGTCCTACCGGTGTTGGTAAAACTGAGCTGACTAAAGCTTTGGCAGATTTCTTGTTTGATACTGAACAAGCCATCGTGCGCGTGGACATGAGTGAGTTCATGGAAAAACATTCGGTTTCACGTTTGATTGGCGCGCCTCCGGGCTATGTTGGTTATGAACAAGGCGGTGTATTGACTGAAGCTGTGCGTCGCAAACCTTATTCAATTATTCTACTTGATGAAATTGAAAAAGCACATCCTGATGTTTTTAATATACTACTGCAAGTTTTAGACGACGGTCGCTTAACCGATGGTCAAGGTCGCACGGTTGATTTTAAAAACACGGTGATTGTAATGACTTCTAATTTAGGTTCGCATCTGATCCAAGAGAACCCAGGCAAAGACATGAGTGCAGAGCTAACCAAGCTTGTTGGAGAACATTTTAGACCCGAGTTTGTGAATCGTATTGATGAAATTGTTACCTTTAATAATCTTGAAAAAGAGCAAATCAAAGGCATTGCCGATATTCAAATTCAAATCTTACAATCGCGTTTATCCGATCTTAACCTTAAGTTAGAAATGAGCGATAAAGCTATGACAATGATTGTTGATAGAGGTTATGACCCAGTGTTTGGTGCACGACCACTGAAACGCACCATTCAACAGTTATTAGAAAATCCTTTATCACAGAAAATACTAGCTGGAGAATTCCTACCAGGATCAACCATTCATGCAAACGTTAGTAATGATGAAATAGTGTTTTCTTAAGGACACAACCTCCCCTATCTTTCATAGAGATTGATATAATCAAGCCCTATGGAAGATTACATCAAAATTGTAAAAAATGGTCTATGGACTAACAACCAAGCTTTAGTTGCCTTACTGGGTCTGTGCCCTCTTCTGGCTGTTACTAATAATATTGTAAATGCCATTGGATTAGGCGTTGCTACAACTTTTGTATTGGTTGCTTCTAACGTTAGTGTTTCTATTTTTAGAAATCAAATCTCAAAAGAAGTTCGTATTCCTATTTTTGTTTTACTAATCGCTTCTTTTGTTACTATTGTTGAGTTGGTAATGCAATCGTATTTTTACGATTTGTATTTAATACTGGGTATCTTTGTACCATTAATTGTAACCAACTGTGCTATTCTGGGCAGAGCAGAGGCTTTTGCCAGTAAAAATACTTGGGGGAAATCTGCACTCGATGGGCTGATGATGGGTATTGGCTTTTCAGTCGTCCTGATTATATTAGGAGCAGTGCGAGAATTAATCGGTTCTGGTACATTATTTGACCAATCTGCCTTGCTACTAGGAAGCCTAGGTGATACACTAAGCATTACGGTGTTTGATGATTACCAAGGCACGTTGTTGGCTATCTTACCACCAGGAGCATTTATTGGCTTAGGGTTGATTGTTGCAGTTAAAAATTGGTTCGATCAAATAAAAACAATTTAACAAAAAAAGAGGAGAGGGGAATGAAAAAAATAATTTTATTATTTGCCAGTTTATTGGCACTGGGTGTTAATGCTGAAGGTGAAGTCACTAAAGAAGTGTTTATCTCACCAGGTTTGGTATTTGTTGATATCGTTCACAACAGTGAAACCGTTAGACTTCAAAGAGACCAAGATAGAGAAAATGAGATATCGGATTTTTACCTAAAGACTGCACGTGGAAAAATCCAGCCCATGCACCCTTTTGCGCCCCATTTAGTTGAGACCATTGGCGAATTAGACGTGATTGATTACGCCAAGAAAAGATCAGCCGGTGATGATACTATTATGATTATTGACACGCGCACACCAAATTGGCCAGTAATCACTGGTGGTATTCCAACAGCAGTCAACATTCCTTATACACGCTTTAAGAAAAAAGAAAGAGCATTAGAGATCATGGAAGACAAACTGGGAGTACAAGTTGACGACACTTGGGACTTTACCTACGCCAAAACACTAATCATGTATTGTAATGGTGTTTGGTGTGGCCAAACACCGGCAGCCATTAAAGCACTACTGAGCTATGGTTATCCTGCTGCAAAAATTAAATACTATCGTGGTGGTATGAATGCTTGGAAATCTTTAGGATTGACAACGGTTAATTTATAAACCTTGAAGACAGTTCAAGATTATTTAAACGGTGGCGCATGTGATATTGCGCCACTTTTGTCTTTAGTATTGGAAAAATCCAATACCGAGCTTTATGCGCAAAATGATTACGCTTTAAATAACAAACAGCAACAGCAACTCACAAACTTTATTCAACAACGTGAACAAGGCATGCCCTTTGCCTATCTTAGTGGTAAAAAAGGCTTCTACCATCTTGATTTTAAAGTCACAAAAGACACACTCATTCCACGCCCAGAGACTGAACTATTAATCGACATCACGCTTGATTTACTCAATAAAAATCAAAAATACCAAGTATTAGATTTAGGCACGGGTAGTGGCATCATCGCCATCACTTTGGCTGATATAAATCCGCGTTGGAAAATCAGTGCAACAGATTTTTCTCAAGCGGCACTTGACGTGGCTAAGACTAACGCAACGACCCATATTAACTTTACTCAAGGCAGTTGGTTTGACGCTGTGGCCGATCAGACCTTTGATTTAATCATCTCTAATCCACCCTATATTGAAGAGAATGATATTTATCTTGATGATCTTGCTCATGAGCCACAAACAGCATTGGTATCAGGAAAAGATGGGCTGGATGATATTCGATTGATTATTGATAACGCACCAGAATACCTTAACAAAGGGGGTTATTTATTATTAGAACATGGTCATAACCAACAGCAAGAAATAGAACAATTATTGTTGGTAAAATTTAAAAACATCCAAAAATTTAAAGACTATAACAACAATAATCGTGCAATTCTTGCTCAAATACGCTAATAATTAGTTATTTTTATTTTTTAAAGATTTTTCCATTTTTTTAGCATAATTCGAATCCACCTCACAATATTTTTCTTGTTGAGTAAAGTAATCTTCTTCCACCCAAGTTGCTGAGGGTTTAAAAACTGGCGCGGCTTTCTTACCCGTATAAACAACACTATTATCAGAATAAATAGTAATATCACTATCGGTATAGAAAACCGTTTTTTCTGCATAAACACTAACAGAAAAACCTAATAAAGCAACGAAAATTATTTGTTTAAATCTTCCTTTCATGGGACTATTCTATAACAAATTTAAATAGAAGTGAAGTTAGTCTATAAGCCGGGTTCTGTAATAAATGGCCATTCATCTACAAATATCGTCACCAATATTCTTTAGCACTCTACCCGCTACCTTGTGCGAGTCGCACCAATGGTAGCCTATTTGAGCTTGCTCCAAGTGGGGTTTACCTTGCCACGGTTGTCACCAAACGCGCGGTGCGCTCTTACCGCACCTTCTCACCCTTACCTATCGAAATAGGCGGTTTAAATCTCTGCAGCACTTTCCGTTATGTCACCATACCTAGCTGTTAGCTAGCACTTTGCTCTATGGAGCCCGGACTTTCCTCTGAAAGGTAAACCTTCCAGCGACCATCCGACCAACTTCAAGGGTAATTATACTTTAGTCGAGACGACTTGAATGTTTTGAAAAATACTATGAATATTGTGGCCATCACTATCTACAGCGACGGTTACTGGCATGTCTTTAACTTCTAACTCGTAAATAGCTTCCATACCCATGTCTTCAAAGGCTATTTTTTTGGCTTTTTTGATTGACTTTGAAATAAGATATGCCGCACCACCCACTGCAATTAAATAACTGGCTTTGTGTTTTTTGATACTTTGCGTGGTGGCTTGACCGCGCTCAGCCTTTCCAATCATGCCTAGAATGCCGGTCTTTTCTAACATCATGTCAGTAAAGCAGTCCATTCGTGTTGCAGTGGTTGGACCTGCAGGGCCGATCACTTCATCATCTACTGCATCAACTGGGCCAACATAATAAATAAACTTGTTGTCAAAATCTACGCCTTTAGGTAGGCCTTCGCCATTATCAAGCATTTGTTTAAGACGCTTATGTGCTGCATCACGTCCAGTAATAATGGTTCCGGTTAATAATAATGTATCGCCAATATTCCACTCGCCCATTTGCTCACGGGTAAGTGAATTTAGATTTATGTGCTTATACTTTGAATAATCCATTTCCAAATCAGGATAGATACTCATATCCACGTCTGGTAATTCTGCAACGCCAGTGCCATCCATTGAAAAATGCAGATGACGCGTTGCTGCGCAATTTGGAATCATGGCCACTGGCTGTGAAGCCGCATGGGTTGGATAATCTTTAATCTTAACATCCAGCACCGTGGTCAAACCGCCTAAGCCTTGTGCGCCAATACCAAGATCATTAATCTTACCCATCAAATCTAGGCGCAACTGTTCAATGTTACTTGGGTTGGATTTTTTAGCAATGTCGGCAATGTCAATCGAATCCATTAGACTTTGCTTGGCCATGAGCATGGCTTTTTCTGCAGTACCGCCCACGCCAATACCAATAATGCCTGGTGGACACCAGCCTGCACCCATGGTTGGAATCGTTTTTAACACCCAATCGGTTAGACTTTCGTCGGGTTGCAATACGGTAAATTTAGCCTTGTTTTCCGATCCGCAACCCTTAGCAGCAACAATAAAATTAAGCTTATCGCCCTTCACTATCTTTGTGTGAATCACCGCGGGTGTGTTGTCTTTGGTGTTGGTTCTAGTAAACAGAGGATCTTCAACAATGGAAGCTCGCAAAGGATTTTCAGAATTGGTGTAAGCCTGTCTAACGCCTTCATTAATCATGTCTTCAAGTGATAAATCTCCCTCCCACGTGACATCCATACCCACTTCAACAAACACATTAACAATACCAGTGTCTTGGCACATGGGGCGCTGACCTAGAGCGGCCATTTTGGAATTGATTAAAATTTGGGCGATGGCGTTTTTAGCCGATTGGTGCGTTTCTTTTTCATGGGCATTGGCCATGGCCTTAATAAAATCTGGCGCGTGATAATACGATATGTATTGCAAGGCGTTAGCAACACTCTGAATCACCTGTTTTTGTTTGATTTCCATCTTAATTATGCTTTAAGTATTACCTAATTTTTGCCAAGTGTTTATAATATGACATCTCCTTCATTTTAACCAATATTTAACTGGAATTTTTTATGTTTGATTTTTTAAAAGGCCAAAGCCTTTCAATCGATTTAGGTACTGCCAATACACTCATTTATATGGACGGTAGTGTCGTTTTAAACGAGCCGTCAGTAGTGTCCATTCGTCATGACAGAGGTTCGTTAGAATCCACTGTGATTGCCGTGGGTCAAGACGCTAAAAACATGTTGGGCAAGACGCCGGGTTCAATCGAGGCAATTCGTCCAATGAAGGATGGTGTCATTGCTGATTTTCAAGTGACTGAAAAAATGCTTCAACATTTCATTCGCAAAGTATTGCACACTAGCTTTTTCTCACCCAGCCCTAAGGTGTTAATTTGCGTACCTTGTGGCGCTACTCAAGTTGAACGTCGCGCCATTAAAGAAAGTGCAGTGGGCGCAGGTGCGCGCGATGTGTATCTTATTGAAGAGCCAATGGCTGCAGCATTAGGTGCTGGCATGGCTATTGAAGAAGCTTCAGGTGCGATGATTATTGATATTGGCGGTGGAACGACTGAAATTGCGATTATGTCACTCAATGGTATTGTTTATTCCGACTCACTGCGCATTGGCGGTGATATGTTTGACGATACAATCATCAAATTCATTCGCCATGAACACAGCATTATTATTGGTAATACAACGGCCGAAAAAATTAAACAAGAAGTGGGCTCAGCATTCAAAACAAAGGCCGTTAAAAAAATTGATTTTAGAGGGCGTGATGTTGCTAAAGGCATTCCAGTTAGCTGTAAAATTACCAACATTGAAATTCTAAAATCCCTACAAGAGCCTTTAACCATGATCATGAATGCTATTCGTACTGCACTGGAACAAACTCCACCAGAGCTCAGCTCTGATATTGCTGAAAATGGCTTGGTATTAACGGGTGGTGGTGCTCTTTTAGAGGGGCTTGATCAATTAATCAATAAAGAAACTAATTTACCAGTGCGCATTGCTGATGATCCGCTTACGTGCGTTGCTCGTGGTGGTGGTATTGCACTTGATATGATTAGCAAACACAACATGGGTTTCTTGGCTTCTGACTAATTCACTAAAATTCAGAAATTATGAATTTTTTTAAACTCTTTATTCCTGTCTTTATTTCTGTTTTTTTAATAATTGCAGACTATAAATTCTCATACCTAGACAATCTAAAGCGTTCTATCGCCACACTCATATCACCCATTTATCTGGTTGTTAATCTACCATCAACACTCTATATTTGGATTAACGAACAAGGTACCAGTAGAGAGGTTTTACTTAATCAAAACAAACAATTAAATAATGAACTGACTGAGTTAAAAACCAAACTACAAATTCACAATGCGCTTTTATTGGAAAATGAAAAATTAACCAAACTACTCGGTGCAAGCTATCGCATTAAATCAAAAAAATTTACAATGGCTCGCATTAGCTCAGTGAGTCAATCTCGACTAAAAAAACAAATTATCATCGACAAAGGCAGTAATGATGGTTTGAAAGTTGGGCAAATATCATTAGGCGATAAAGGAATTGTTGGGCAAATTACTCAAGTAACACCACTGTACAGCACCATACTGATGGCCACCGATCCAACTCAACACGTGCCTGTTCAAAATGGGCGTAATGGTATTCGAGGCATTAGCAAGGGGCTTGCCTCTAAAGAAAACAAACTCAGTGTTAACTTTATTAAATCTGGATCGGATGTAAAGATGGGCGATGTTTTTCTAAGCAGTGCCATTGGTTCTAAATTCCCACAAGGGTATCCATTAGGCGAGGTAAGTCATGTTGAAACACATACCGATGAATCCTTTTTACACATCCAACTAACACCTACTCAAAGCATTGAAAAACTGGAATTTGTTCTTATAGGGGGCTTAAATTAATCATGAATATTAAACGCCCTTACGTCTTTCTAACTAAAATCATAATTTTTTCATTGATCATGAGTGCATTACCCTTGCCTCAACTACTACTAGACTCATCACCTTTCTGGGCATTGATTTTTTATATTTATTGGCTGAGCTATTCTCCGGCTAATGTGCGATTTTTCTTGGCTTTAATTTTAGGTGTTTTAATCGACATCTTACAAGGAAACATACTGGGTCAAAACGCTTTAGCACTTATATTAAGTAGTGCATTTATTTCCAAAGTTAAACAATCATTTTCTGTTTCTAATCTAAGCACTCAACAGGTTTATGTGTTTGTTGCATCCAGCATCTACTTAGCCGTTATTTTATCAATACATGTGCTTATTCAGGGGTTTGACTTTAGTTATTACTTATTACTCACTCCTTTATCAAGTGCGCTATTTTGGCCAATAGTAAGACTTCTACTCTCAAAGTGTCGACACTAATCATTATAGAGTTGAACTAAAATGGAAAAAATTAGCAATACTGTTCTAGAAAATAAGATTTTTTCAGCTAGGATGGTTCTGGCATTTGTATTTATCCTAATATTAACATCGGTATTGATTCTTAGGATTTACAACCTACAAATTGTTAATCATGAGTATTACTCGGAAGAAGCACTTGGCAATCAAATGCGTAGCGTTCCTGTTGTTCCAGCAAGAGGAAAAATATTGGATCGTAACGGTAAAATTTTAGCCACTAATCAACTGTCATACCGACTCACCCTAACTCCAGAAAAAGTAAAAAATACGGCTAAAATGCTACTTTCTCTTAAAAAAATAGGACTGATTAATGATGATGATATTAAGCAATTTAAGAAAAATAAAAGGCATTATAAAAAATTTCATAACATTCCATTAAAGCATAAACTAAGCGAGATTCAAGTGGCCGAGTTCTTAGTGAGTAATCAATTCATTGGTGTTGATATTGAGCCTTATTTTCATCGTGTTTATCCTAACGACGCCTCAAGCGTTCATGTGGTTGGTTACGTTTCTAGAATGAATAAACAAGACAAGATTTTCTACGACAAACAAAATTACTTAGGCACCTCTTTTGTAGGAAAAACCGGCATTGAGAGACAATACGAAACATTACTGCATGGCACCAGTGGTAAAAAGCAAATTGAACGTAACGTCTCTGGCAGAGTGGTCGATACCAAGATTATCGAAAGTGCAATAGCCGGTCAAGATTTATATTTAAGTATTGATTTAGATTTACAAAAAAAAGCAGAGACTCTGCTTTCCGGAAAACGTGGATCAATCGTAGCAGTGGATGTTAAAAGTGGTGAAGTTTTAGCTTTGGTCAGCACACCCATGTACAACCCCAATTGGTTTGTTAATGGTATTTCTCATGCTAACTATAAAAGCTTGCAAACCTCAAAGGATATTCCGCAACTCAATCGCTCAATCCAAGGGCTTTACCCTCCTGGATCTACCATTAAACCAATGGTGGCACTAGCTGGTCTTGAAGAGGGTGTGATCACCAACAAAAGTAAAACGTTTTGTCCGGGTTATTACAAACTCCCAAATGTTAAACGAAAATTCAATGATTGGAAGCGAACCGGTCATGGTTATGCAGATGTTAAGAGTTCCATTGCACAATCATGCGATGTATTTTTCTATGATCTTGCCAATAAAATGGGCATAGAAATGTTGCATGATAATTTAGATTTTTTTAATTTTGGTAGAAAAACAGGGATTGATATTCCTGGTGAAAAAGGCGGTTTAATGCCATCAAAAGCTTGGAAAAAAATCAACCGAAATGAGCCTTGGTATCGAGGGGAAACACTGATTGCTGGGATTGGACAAGGATTCATGACCTCTAGTCCGTTACAACTTGCCGTTGCCACCGCTGCTTTAGCTAACAAAGGCCAACTCTTTAGCCCAAAACTACTTAAAAATATCCAGACCTCCAATCAAACCATCAAAGAAGTGTCTAAGAATCCATCGGTACAAATACCGATTAAAAACATCAAAAATTGGGAAGATGTAATTGAAGGTATGCGACGAACCATTTACGCCCCAAAAGGAACTGCCAGAAGGTTAAACAAAGGATTGACCTACACATTGGCAGGTAAAACCGGTACTGCTCAAGTATTTGGTCTTGATGCCGAAGAAGAATACATTGCTGAAAAATTAGACGAAAGACTAAGAGATCATGCGTTATTCACTGGTTTTGCTCCCGTTGATAACCCTGAAATTGCCATTGCTGTTATTGTTGAAAACGCGGGTAGTGGTAGTTCTAAAGCAGCGCCGCTTGCCCGAAAAGTATTAGACGTATATTTCAACAAACAAGCTCAAACTACGCACTAATAGAATCTGTAATGGTTTGTTCGTCCACTGGAAAAACCAACGTTGCATCCATCCTATAACGCTGTTTAAGCTGATTAAGTTGTGGTTGATTAATCTTGTCATAAAGTATGATAATTTTAACTTCAGGCGAATGACTTTCTAAAGTCGCTAATAATGACTCAATATTACTGACCCTATCTCGAAATTCTGGATTATAACTAAACTCAGCCACTAAGGTTTGATAAATATTTTTCTTGGCTAATTTAACCGCTTTTCTTTGTGAATCTTCGAAGTCCACATCAAAGCCCATACTAATAAAGAGTGGGGTGTAATCTTCAAACCCTCCTTCATCAACAAAAAACAATAATTTATTGTTGCTCATAAAATTCTTTTTTAAAATTTGTAAAGGTGTTTTTCTCAATGGAGGTTCGCATTTGTTTCATTAAATCTTGATAATAATACAGATTATGAGTGGTGTTTAAATGAGCCCCTAAAATTTCATTTTTACGTTGTAGGTGGTGTAAGTAGGAACGAGAATAATTCCGACAGGTATAACAGTTACAGTTCTCATCCAAAGGTTGAGTGTCTAATTTGTATTGCGCATTACGAATTTTCACAACACCAACTGAAGTAAATAAATAACCATTACGAGCATTGCGTGTTGGCATGACACAGTCAAACATATCAATACCACGCTCAACGGATTCGACCAAATCACTCGGCGTGCCAACCCCCATTAAGTATCTTGGCTTGTCTTTTGGTAATTGTTCTGGAAGATAGTCTAACACCTTCATCATTTCGACTTTAGGCTCTCCCACACTAAGACCACCAATCGCAAACCCGTCAAAACCAATGTCAATTAAGGTTTGGGCAGATTCACCACGCAAATCCTCATGCATACCGCCTTGTACAATGCCAAATAACGCATTTTTATTGTTCAAACGTTGATGCTCTTCCTTAGAGCGCTTCGCCCAACGAAGCGATAACTGCATGGATTGATCGGCCATGGCTTTATCAGCTGGGTAAGGTGTGCATTCATCGAAAATCATGACAATATCTGCACCTAGATCTTTTTGGATTTGCATCGATTCTTCTGGCCCCATGAAAATTTTAGAGCCGTCTTTAGGAGATTGAAAGTCCACGCCTTTTTCACTAATTTTTCGCATATCGCCTAAGCTAAATACTTGAAAACCACCAGAATCAGTGAGTATTGGCCCTTGCCAATGCATAAAATCATGCAAATCACCGTGCGCCTTAACCACCTCAGTACCCGGTGTAATGGCCAAATGAAATGTATTACCCAAAATAATTTGCGCACCAATTTCACTCACTTCTTCAGGAGTCATTGCTTTGACTGTACCGTAAGTTCCCACTGGCATAAAGGCAGGTGTTTGTACCTCTCCACGATCAAACATCATCTTGCCACGACGAGCATTTTGGTCAGTGTTTTTTAATTCAAATTTCATGATTTTTAGTTGTAGTGTCTTTTGATTGCATACGCCAAAGTTGTGCATACGTTCCATTCGTGGATAATAATTCATCGTGTGTGCCGCTCTCGCTAACTACGCCTTCATCAAGCACGATAATTTGATCGGCATCAACAATGGTGGATAGACGGTGCGCAATCACTAAAGTTGTGTGTTTATCGGACAAACCGTTTAACGCTTTTTGTACCATTTTTTCTGAATAAGAATCTAGCGCTGAAGTAGCCTCATCAAAAATTAAAACAGGAGGATTTTTGAGCAGTACCCTGGCAATGGCAAGACGCTGTTTCTCTCCGCCTGAAAGTTTCAGACCGCGCTCACCAACCAAAGTATCATAACCTTGTGGCAACTTCTCAATAAAATCACTAATAAAACTAAGTTTGGCCGCTTCTTCAACTTCCTCCTTTAAAGCGTCTTTTTTTCCGTAGGCAATGTTGTAATAAATACTTTCATTAAACATGACTGTATCTTGTGGCACTACGCCAATAACGGATTGCACAGAATATTGGTTCATTAACTTAATATTCTGCCCATCAATACAAATCTCACCTTGATCAACGTCGTAGAATCGAAACAACAACTTTGCCAAGGTTGATTTTCCTGCACCCGATGAGCCAACAATTGCCACTTTTTGTCCAGGCTCAATGGTGAAGCTAATGTCTTTTAAAATGGATTCTTTGCCTGGATAGGCAAAGGCAATTTGACTAAATTCAACCTTCGCTTGGCTAACCTTTAGATCGGGTGCGTGGTCAATATCTTGCACCTTGGACGATCGATCTAACAAGTCAAACATATTATTCATATCAATAAAGTTATGTTTGATTTGACGATAAATAATGCCCAAACTACCAAGTGGCATAAACAGTTGCAACAACAAAGCCTGAATCATAATCAAATCACCCAGACTCAGATTTTGATTAACCACGCCTTGGGATGCTAAAACCAAAATTAAGGTTACACCAATGGCAATCACTGATCCTTGGACAAAATTAAGTGCTGTCATTGAAGTGAAACTCTTGGTAGCAATGTCCTCCCAGCGACTCATGGTTTGATCGTAACGATTAACCTCAAACTTTTCTTGGTTAAAATACTTAACCGTCTCATAGTTAATCAAACTATCCACTGCATTGGTGTTTGCCTCAGATTGCATGTCATTCATCTGATATCGATATTTCATGCGCCAAGTGGTAATCATCAATGTCAATCCAATGTAAAACACCACTGTTAAAAGCGATATACCTGCAAAGAAACCATCATAATTAGCCCACAAGATGCCAATCACTAAGCAAATTTCAAAAAATGAAGGAAGAATATTAAAAACAAAAATACTCAATAAAGTCGATACACTTTGAGTACCACGATCAATATCACGGGTAATACCGCCAATTCGACGATCAAGATGAAAGGACAAATCCAATGTGTGTAAGTGCTTAAACACACCCAATGCAATTAAGTGCATCGCGTGGTAGCGTACCTTGGCAAATATAGCATCTCGAAGCTCATTAAACAAAGAGCTCGCCAGTCGTAACGCACCGTAAGCAAACAACATACCGAGTGGCAAAATTAGCAATACATTGGTTTGATCCAGACTATCAACAATCTCTTTAAGGACAACAGGAACAGCAACATTGGCCAGTTTTGCAAAAATTAAAAACAAAGTCGCGAAGGCTACGCGAACACGCATCTTTAACAAGTACGGCATGAGTTTTTTTAAAACCTTAATGTCTCGGGTTTTAAAATCATAGGCTTGAGTTTGATTACTTTTTGTATTGCTATGCATGATTATTTAGCAAACGCTTGATTAATTTGATCAAAATCAAAACCTCTGGATTGTAAAAATCGTTTTTGTTTGGCTTGCTTGCTGTATTCCTTAGGTACGATTAAACCGTACTTATCTTCTCTAATGGTTTTGGCCAGGTCCAACCAATCAAACATTGATAAATCAAAATGTTCAATGCCTCGTTGTTTCAGCTCAAGTGCAATTTTGACTGGCCCTTTTCCTTGATTAAAACGCATTTGAATAAAATCTTGTGCAAAACGATCATCGCTTTGATAATTTTGCTCAATCAATAACTCAATTGCATGAACAATATCATTGGTATCAAACTCTTTAAGTGATAATTTTTGCTTAAGTTCTAATTGTGAATGTTCACGCCGAACCAACATCCGCATGGCAATTGCATAGCATTTTTCTCTACTCGGTGTCGTCACCGTCACTCATTAACTTTTCACGAATTTGTTTTTCGATTTTTGCACTTAACTCAGAGTTTTCTTTTAAATATTCTCTGGCGTTGTCCTTTCCTTGACCAATGCGTTCGCCCTCAACGCTATACCAAGCACCCGCTTTTTCCACAAATCCAAGCTTAACACCAAGATCGATAATTTCACTTTCAAGTGAAATGCCTTGGTTGTACAAAATTTGGAACTCAGCCTGTTTAAACGGTGGTGCAACTTTATTTTTCAATACTTTAACACGCGTCTCGTTGCCTATAATTTCATCACCCTTCTTAATCGCACCAATACGACGAATATCCAAACGCACTGAAGCGTAAAACTTCAACGCATTACCACCCGTTGTGGTTTCAGGATTGCCAAACATGACGCCAATTTTCATGCGCAATTGGTTGATAAAAATAACCATGGTATTGGTTTTTTTAATGTTTGAAGTGAGTTTTCTTAGTGCTTGTGACATTAATCTTGCCTGTAAACCCATGTGTGAGGCGCCCATTTCGCCCTCAATTTCAGCCTTAGGAGTGAGTGCTGCCACTGAATCTATCACTACAATATCAACACCGCCTGAACGCACCAACATGTCAGTAATCTCTAAAGCCTGTTCACCGGTATCGGGTTGAGAAATTAATAACCCGTCCTTACCAATATCAACACCCAAACGTTTGGCATACTGTGGATCCAACGCATGCTCAGCATCAATAAAGGCTGCAGTGCCGCCGAGTTTTTGCATTTCAGCGATTACATGTAGACTTAAAGTGGTTTTACCCGATGATTCAGGGCCGTAAATTTCAACCACACGGCCACGTGGTAGACCACCAATGCCTAGGGCAATGTCCAAACTTAAACTACCTGTAGACACCGCTTCAATGTCTGCATGAGCATTTTCATCACCCAAAAACATGACTGAGCCCTTACCAAATTGCTTGTCAATCTGACTGAGTGCTGCTTTTAAAGCTTGTTTTTTCTGTTCATCCACGCTAGTTCTCCCGAGTAAAATATGGCTATGTTATTTAAAATAAATTCCGACAATTATATCTGAAATATGAGCTCAACTTTTTCAAAAAATGACTCGCATTACATGGCAATTGCACTTAAGCTTGCCAGCAAGGGAATATATGGCGTTAAATCCAACCCCATGGTGGGTTGTGTGATTGTTAAGGACGACAAAATCATTGCCAAAGGGCACCATAAAACCTTTGGTGAAGCACACGCAGAAATCAATGCGCTAAAACAAATCGATCATCAAGCCAATGAGGCGACGCTTTTTATCACATTAGAACCTTGTTCTCACCAAGGGAAAACCCCACCTTGTGCACAAGCCATTATTGATTCTGGCGCTAAAAAGGTGATTATTGCCATGCTAGATCCCAACCCTTTAGTCAGTAGCAAAGGAGTGAGTATGCTTGAAAACGCAGGCATTGAGGTATTAATAGGGTTAATGGAAAATGAAGCTTTGGAATTAAACCGTGGTTTTGTCAAACGAATGCAAATAGGCAGACCTTTTGTCACTTGTAAAATTGCCATGAGTCTTGATGGTAAAACTTCAATGAAGTCTGGCGAAAGCAAATGGATTACAGCAGAACCCGCAAGACAAGACGTGCAATACCTACGTGCTAATCATCAAGCTATTGTAACTGGATCAGGTACTGTCATTGATGACAACCCTGCAATGACGGTACGTCTTAATGAGATTGATTCATCGCCATTAAGGGTTGTTATTGATGGCAAAGATCAAATACAAGATAAGTCTCTCAATATTTTTTCAGGCAATGCACCGACATTAATTCTAAACGCTGGTAACACCAAAATGCTTAAATCTGGCAAGTTGGATTTAGATGATGCACTTAAACACTTGGGCGACCAAGGGATTAACAATGCGTTGCTTGAAGCTGGTCCTGGCCTCGTTGGTGCTATGATTGAGGCCAAACTCATTGATAGGTTTGTCATTTACACGGCACCGATACTCATGGGTAGCGATGCTAATTCCATGGCTAATTTAGCATTTAAAAATATGAACGATAAAATAAAACTCAACATTCAAGACATTAGAATGGTGGGTGATGATATTAAGATTACTGCCACAATCTAATGAAACGCTTAACCAATAAAAGAATATTATTAGGAGTGAGTGGCTCTATTGCTGCTTATAAAGCACCTGATATTGTGCGTCGCTTACAAGATCTAGGTGCCGAAGTTAGAGTTGTGCTTACTCAAGGTGGGGCTAAATTTATTACTGAGCTTTCCCTGCAAGCCACTTCAAAAAATAAAGTGCACGATAATTTATGGGACAAAGAAGCGGAACTCGCAATGGGGCATATTGAGCTTGCCAAATGGGCAGATGCAATTTTAGTCGCGCCCGCTAGTGCCAACACACTTGCTAATTTAAGCGCCGGTAAGGCAAGTGACTTACTTAGCAATGTAGTGTTAGCCAGTGATGCTCCAGTGTTAATAGCGCCAGCAATGAATCAGAAAATGTATGGCTCGTTAGCCGTTAAAGATAACTTATCCATTCTCCAAGAACGCAATATTAAGTTCATCTCACCCGAATACGGTGAACAAGCTTGTGGTGATATCGGCGAAGGAAGGCTAGCCGATCCCGGTGAAATTGCCAAACAAGTGTCTGAAATATTTAGCTCTACAAAATTGACTGGCAAAAAAGTACTCATTACGCTAGGTGCTACCATTGAAGCCATTGATCCTGTTAGATACCTATCCAACCACAGTAGTGGCAAGATGGGAATGGCACTTGCTCGAGCTTGCATCGAAGCAGGCGCACAAGTTACACTGATCCATGGTGACGTGTCAATACCACTAAGTAATAAGTCGAATAATATTTCGGCAAACAGTGCTTCAGAAATGCATCAAGCAGTCATGGAAAACATTGGCAATCAAGACGTCTTTATTGCTTGTGCAGCCGTGAGTGATTACCGAGTTAAAAACATCGAAAAAAATAAAATAAAGAAAGAAAATAAAACACTCACCCTTGAGCTTATTCCAAATAAAGACATCCTTGCTGATGTTTGCAAATTAAACCACAAACCAATCTGTATTGGCTTTGCTGCAGAAACGCAAAATTTGATCGAAAATGCACAAAATAAACTAAAAAATAAAGGTTGTGATGCTATTATTTTAAACGACGTTTCAAGGGCAGATTTTGGCTTCAAAATGAATGACAATGAAGTGGTTTTTTTAACACAAAAATCCAGCCTAAAAATACAGAAAAATAGCAAACAAAAAATTGGACGAAAAATCGTTGAAATCATCATCGAGAAATTCTTATAAATAATTAAAAAGCTTGTTAAATCAACGCTCAATAGAGTTACACACAAAACTGTGGATAACTCTGTTAATATCTAGTTAAAAATCATCAAAAATGCCGATATATTGCGGTTTTCTATGGTTTTGAGTAAAAAATAAACAGTTGTTTTTTTTAAATAAAAATCAATAACTTACGAATATTTATAGAAAGTATTTATATTAGAATATGGTCATTTACTTAACTAAATGCCTTTTGGAGGAAAACTTTTAATGTTCCACGTATTAAATCGGGTGTTTCACGAAATATTAGACTATCATAAAATACCAATTATCTAATCTTCTATGACTTAGAATTATGATCAATTTTATATGCTAATTTACGCCCTAAACTTCCTCCTTGGTATCGTGGTATTTTCACTCAAAAATACCGCACAAATATCCAGCTTAGAATGGGGTTTGTTCTGGGTGTTAATTTTTGGGTTTTTAGCTCTTTTTAAGCGTTATAAACCCCTCTCACTCAACATTGCTATTTTTTTATTAGGTTTTGCATGGATGGGCCTATTCTCAAGCCATATTATTAGTACCCAAGTCGCTAATACTTACCTCAATAAGCCACTCCTCATTCAAGGTAAAATTTCCCAACTACCCGAACAAACACTCAAAAAAACCAAATTTATTTTTGATGCTCAAATGCCTTTTAAAGCACGCCTAAAATTATCTTGGTACGGGAACAATCACTCCAAACTAAACACTGGGGATACTTGGCAATTATTAGTCAAACTCAAGCGCAATAACGGGTATCAAAACTTAGGCGGATTCGATTATGAAAAATGGCTGTTTTACAAGCAAATAGACGCTACTGGTTACGTCAAATCGTCTGAATCTAATCAACTGTTAGTGCAAAATCAAAGCCCATCGATTGACCAACTGCGTCAAGACATACGCAGTTTTCTTAGGCCGTCTTTAAAAGATCTAAGTTTTGGTGGGGTGATTAATGCATTGATTATTGGTGACCGATCTTTCATTACCGAGCACCATTGGAAATTATTTCAATCCACCAATACTACTCACCTAAGTGTTATCTCTGGGCTTCATATTGGACTTATATCTGGCTTAGTGTTCTTATTAGCTACTTTTATTTGGAGACAGTGCAACCTTTGCTCTGTGCGCATTCCAGCAAAAATAGTGGGTAGTTATTTTGGCATTATTTCTGCACTTGTGTACGCACTCATTGCTGGGTTTTCTATTCCCACTGGACGTGCTTTTATCATGGCCAGCGTTGTCTTTATTTCAATTATTTTAAGGCGTCATCATAACGTTTGGCAACTGTATGGTATCGCTTTATTATTAACACTCGTTACTAATCCTGCTAGTGTCTTTAGTGTTGGATTCTGGCTGTCTTTCTACGTAGTAGCCATTATTATTTATGGTGCTGGACAACACCAAAATAAACCTTGGATTTACCGCCTAATTTACATTCAACTACTCATCACTCTAGCAACCATACCGCTGATTTCTTGGTTTTTTAACACCGGCTCTGTCTTCTCGCCCATTGCTAATTTAGTAGCCATTCCTGTGTTTAGTTTTGTCACCACACCACTGTCATTAATCGGTGCATTGTTTGCCATTAGTGATCTTACCTACCTTGCCGATCTTAGTTTTGAGATCAGTAATCTGTCTTTAATAGCATTGTCTTACCTATTGGATTTTTTGCAAAATTTTAGCTTTAATCAGTGGCATTACGCACAAAGTGCTAGTGTTGATTTGACTTTGTTCATTAGTGCCATCTTCATTGCTATTGTCCCAAAAGGGTTAAAACTAAGAAAAATATCTCTGCTGATGCTGATCTTAATACTGTTTGCACCCACACTTAAATTAAACGACAATTCAGCGCTCGTGACCGTGCTTGATGTGGGACAAGGACTCTCAACAGTGGTTCAAACCAAAAACCATACCTTGTTGTTTGATACGGGCGCTGCTTACCCATCTGGATTTAATATGGGTGAAAGCGTTATTAACCCTTATCTTAAAACCAAACAAATTAAATCATTGGATAAAATCATCATCTCTCATGGTGACAATGATCACATTGGTGGACTCAAGAGTGTTTTGAATGAATTTAATGCACAAGAAATACTCACTTCAGTGCCTTATAAAATAGCTCAACCAGCAACACAATGCAACTTTGGTCAAACGTGGCAATGGGACGGGGTGTTGTTTGAAATACTAAACCCTAGTAAAAACACTGATTTTAAAGGCAATAATGCCTCATGCGTACTCAAGGTTTCCACTAAAAAACATTCTGTGTTACTCACCGGAGACATTGAGAAAAAAGCCGAAAAATATTTAATTAAAAACCACAAAGACAAACTTTCATCCAATGTTCTACTCTCACCTCACCACGGCAGTAAAACCTCTTCCACAATGGATTTCATTCGCGCAGTATCACCAAAAACCGTTGTTATTTCTAGTGGTTTTAAAAATCGTTTCAACCATCCGGCTAAAATAGTAACCGAGCGATACAGGGCTAATAACTTGAACATTATTAATACTAATTGCGCCGGTCAAATAGACATCGAACTAAAAGATGAAGTTCTAATTTTACAATACAGAAAAAAACATCAACGCTTCTACATGCGCCAATGCACTCCACCTTAGCAGGAGCGAATCTCACTCACTTGATTACCTAGCAAGTCATTCAATGCTTCGCTTAATTGTCGCTTGGGTGAAACAAAATAACTTTGTGGGAGTGACAATTGCCCTTCAAGATTGTCGTATTGGTACAAAAATTTGACCGGACATTCTCCACGATGTTCGTGCAACACATCAGACAGCTGACTAAACAACTCTTGATGTTTAGCGTTGAGTGTAACTTCAATGCTTCTAAAATAACTATCAAAACTATCAATATTGTCAACAATCACTTGATATTCATCGCCAAATTTTTTATTCTTTTTGATCTTACCAGACACCACTACAATCTCATTAACAATGAGTTTGTCACTAAGTGGGCTTAGTGCTCTAGGGAAGATAACAGCACTGATTTTTTTTGAACCGTCTTCAATCACAATATTGGCCATTTGATCGCCATTATGAGTTGTGATATAGCGCAACTCTGAAATCAAAGCCAGCACTCGGACTTCTTTATTATTCCTAAATACAATGTCTTTAGGTAAGACTGCATCAATGCGTTTTAAATCGTCTTTATACTCATCGGTAGGGTGGTCGTAAAAATAATAACCCATCACACTTTTTTCAAACTTTAGTCTTTCTTTGAATGAAAAACTTGGGCAAGGTGTGTAACTAGGTTCGTATTCATTGTACTCTCCAGCATTAGAAAACAAACCGCTTTGTCCATTAGAAATGTCGTTTTGTTTTTGTTCTGCTTGCTTAACTGCTTTTGGATAAGTTTTAAACAAACTCGCCCTATCAATGCCAAACACATCAAAGGCGCCGCTATAAATCAAAGCTTCAATGGTACGCTTGTTCAAAGATTTTTTTTCGAGACGCATGCAAAAATCAAATAAATCTTTGTATTCGCCACTTGATTCACGCTCTGCCACCAAGGTTCGTACTAAAGCCTCACCCACTCCTTTGATAGCACCTAAACCATAAATAATGGTTTTATTGTCTCGAATACTAAACTCATAATCCGACTCACAAACATTGGGTCCATTAACAACCAAACCCATATTTTGTACTTCATTAATAGTAAAGGCAATCTTGTCGGTATCGTCCATCTTATCTGATAATACCGATGCCATAAATGCTGCTGGATAATGCGCTTTAAGCCATACTGTTTGGTAGGACACATAGGCGTAAGCCACCGAATGTGATTTATTAAAACCATAACCTGCAAACTTATCAATGTAATCAAAAACCTCATTGGCTTTCTTGTTTGCTATGTTTTTTTTCTTAGCACCTTTTACAAAAACTGAACGTTGCATCGCCATTTCATCGGCTTTTTTCTTACCCATGGCACGTCGGAGTAAATCCGCCCCGCCTAGAGAATAACCAGCCATGACCTGTGCCGATTTCATCACTTGTTCTTGATAAACAAATACGCCGTTGGTTGGTTTTAAAATTTCCTCTAGTAAAGGATGTGGGTATTCTACGTCTCTTCTGCCGTGTTTAACATCAATGTAATCATTAATGTAATCCATCGCTCCTGGACGGTACAAGGCAAGCATATCAACAATGTCATCAAAAGAATTGGCTTTAAGTTTTTTCAAATAACCACGCATGCCTTCTGATTCCAGCTGGAATATTCCTGTGGTGTCACCACGCCGTAAGAGTTTATACACGGCTTTATCATCCAAAGGCAAAGTGTTAACATCAATCAACTCATCACTCAAACCTTTAGCGTGAATCATTTTGACGGTTTTATCAATCACCGTTAGATTGGACAAACCTAAAAAGTCAAACTTCACCAATCCTAGCGCTTCCACGTCTTTCATGTCAAATTGAGAAACCACGCCATCGGACTCTCCAGGGCCTTTGTAAATCGGGCAAAAATCACTGATCTTACTTGGTGCAATCAACACACCACCAGCGTGAGTACCAACATTACGTACCAAGCCTTCTAACTCCAACGACAAATCCATCAGTGCCGTAACACTCTCTTCCGAATCGTATCTTTGCTTTAACTCCTCGGAATACCATTTGTCTTTATTTTCTTGTGAATCGTTTTTATTAAAAACACCCAAAGCCCTTGAGAGGTTTATTTTTAAATCATTAGGAATTGACTTAGATATCCTATCGCTAAACCCATAAGGATGTCCTAAAACACGACCTACATCACGCACAACACCTTTTGCCGCCATCTTGCCATAAGTAATGATTTGCGATACTTTTTCAGCGCCGTATTTTTGAGACACGTAAGCAATCACTTCATCGCGACGATCTGTGCAAAAATCAATGTCAAAGTCTGGCATTGATACACGCTCAGGATTTAAAAAACGTTCAAATAACAGCTCATGCCTTATCGGATCAACATTGGTAATACCCAGTGCATAAGCGACCAAGGAGCCAGCACCAGAACCACGCCCAGGTCCAACCGGAATATCATTGTCTCTAGACCATTTTATAAAATCTGCAACGATTAAAAAATAACCCGGAAAATCCATTTGAATAATCACACCAAGCTCATACTCTAGTCGCGTGTCATAAACTTTTCGATCAACTTGTATTTTTTCCAAACGCTTATCCAGACCAACTTTGGACTCTTTTGCAAAAAACTGCGCAGTGCTCAACTCTTTAGGCACAGGAAAGTTTGGCAAATAATTCTTTTTATACAGTTCGAAATGCAAATTACAACGTTTGGCAATCTCAACACTATTGGTTAACAACTCTGGCAAATCAGAAAATAATTCGACCATTTCATCAATCGACTTTAAATACTGTTGTGCACTGTAATGCTTATCACGACGGGCATCGTCCAAAAGCTCCCCTTGTGAAATACAAATTCTAGCCTCGTGTGCCTGATAATCTGATTCCACTAAAAACTCAACGTCATTAGTGGCAACCAAAGGAATCCCTAATTCAAGTCCTAATTCAAGACAGAGATGCAAATGTTTTTCATCGTTAACGCGTCCTGTTCTTTGCACGGCAAGGTAAAAACGATCGGTGAAAATTGACGACCAAAACCTCGTTTTTTCTTGAGCCTCAAGCACTTGATTTGCTAGCAGATAATGAGCGATGTCACTGCGTATAGGTGGGGCAATCATAAGCAAACCTTGATGATGATTAACCAATTGTTCGGCACTAATACTCACCCCTTTAATGCTTTGTCCTTGCAGGTAAGACAATGAAATTAATTCTGAAAGGTTTAAATAACCTTGCCGATCTTGACACAGCAACAATACTGAATAATTTTGAGTATCGTCCCTAATGGTTAGCTCAGCACCAAAAATAGGTTTAATGCCGTTAGAAGTGGCTTTTTGATAGAACTTAACCGACGCAAAAAGATTGCCCACGTCCGTTAGTGCAACGGCTCTCATGCTTAACTTTTTTACCTGTTCAATGAGTTTTGGTATGCGTATTAAGCTGTTCTTAACAGAATATTCACTGTGACAATGAAGATGAACAAATTCAGTATTGGGCATTAAATAGTTTTTAAAAATGAAAAATTACTAAAAATATAAGAAAACTTTCTTTGTATTTTACAACTAAAAAATTTAAATTACACGCTCAACTTCTGCAATTAAATCCTTGTTAAATAAAACTCACAGAAAATCTCTCGCAGAAAAATTTAGCAAATAATGCAAATCAGATTTTTTCAAGCAATAAATCTTACTAAAAATACGTTTTTAACTGATAAAAATGGTTGTTTTTGCTGTTGTTTATGAGTCATTTAGAAATAATCGAAATTGCTAAATAAATAACCATTAATTGATTGTTTTGATTTTATTTATCCTTGTTTGCACACGCTTTAAGGAAATTATTCCAACCTTCCCATTGATCTTCATAAGCTTTCTGGGGGTTCGATGGCAAATCAACGTGAATGTCTTTGTATGAAATTTGATAATCCAATTTAGTAGCCACTGGAAGTACGTAGCCCTTAATTAGCTCTACTGCCTGGCCATACTTAATGTAGGTTTTTTTATCTCTCATTAATTTTATCTATTTTTTTATTTTGCCATTAAAAAAATGCCTCAATTAAGAGGCATTTAAATTAACTTTAGATTTTACTTTAGAACAAAGGACCAGCAGAGCCAGCAACGGCAGCTTGCGCTAAAGCATTTTCTGCTTGCGTATGAGCTTTTTTGACCAATGCAGTTGCTGCATCAACCTTTCCAGATTTATGCAACTTTTTAGCTTCTTTGATCATCGCACCGGTATCACGCCAAGCCATGCTAGCAGCCAAAGCCGAAGCGTAGTCGGCCTCTGCTGCGCTAAGCGTTGCAGCAAATGCATCACCTGATGAGCCGCTGTTCCAATTATAGGAACTTGGTAGAAAATCAAATGCTTGAGTTGACAAAGCAAATACCGTTAAAATTGTTAGTAATATTTTTTTCATTATATTCTCCTATTTTCTGTAACGATCAGCACTGATTTCAATGCCGTTGCTCATCGCTTGATGGAAGAGCTCCATATCACGATACTCTGAACTCTGCGCCATCAATGGCTTAGCACGCATGTTCTTATAACAACCACCGTAACGACGGTGTAATGTTCCAATACCGCCCCACTTCGCACGATACATTGGTACGTGTGACGTGTGACCTAGTGCTGGTGATAAGATATCCGCACGCGCTTTTTTGCCTGAGTTGTATACGTGACAATCTGCACATGACATGTTGAACTGGCCACGCTTAGCGTAAAAAGTAGCCTTACCTCTTTCATAAGCTGCTTTTGCACCATCCGATTCAACTTTTACGTTGATCTTCTCGCCAGCTGCTTGATCCGAAATCCAAGAACTGATTCTGGCAATCTTGCCTTTCATCGTACCCATCTTCTTGCCAGTTTGCTCGGTGTAACATTTACGGATTGTGCCTTCTAGTGTTACCACTGTACCAGCTGCATCATCATAGTATGGATGAGCCAAACGTGCTGCCGCTGGATCTTTCAACGCCGCACATTTACCTAAACCAAACTTTTCAAACTCCTCTCCACCTCTTTCAACGGCTTCCTCATACGGCGGGATACCATCCAAGATTTCTTCGAATTGCTCTCTTGAACCTTCGTCCAGTGCATACACACCAATGGTGTAGTCTGCAAAATCAACGCTTGGATTTTGTTTTTTAAAGTGGCTTTGAAAGGCCTTAATATCAGCGCCTACATCCGTACCAGCGGATGCAGTGCCAATCACCAAGCCTAAACCAACCACTACTGTTAGTAGTTTTTTCATTAATCTCTCCTCAATAATATCGGTTATTTAGATTTTGCAGTTGCAGAACCTGTTTTACCCTTGCTATCTTTGTACTTAAGCTCGATTGTGTCGCCTTTAGCGCCAGCAACGTTAAACTTAAAGTATGGGTCTTTAGAAATAGAACTACCAATATCAGCATCAACCACTTTATTGCCATTGTGTGATACAACCATGTGCACAATGTGATTGGCAGGTACTAATTTACCTTTCTTCTTACGAAGACCAGTTTCCATTGGATGCTTGATTAAACATTTAATACCGATAACACCTTTTCTAGCTTTAGGCTTTAATTTAATTTTTCCCATTTTTATTCTCCTTTATATAATCTAATTAGTTAATTAACCGCCACAGCCGCCAATCGTTACTTTCACTTCTTGTGATACTTTAGTTGTTGCACCGCCTGCAGTAACCAATGCGTCTACCGGAGAAGTTTTACCCATCTTAATACGAGTAGAAACGTAACCTTGTGCGCCAGATAAATTAAATGAAGCTGCTAATGGTGTGCCGTTATTGACAACATAGAAAGAAATGTTAGTCACGCCGTCCATTTTAGAAGCGTCTACTGTCATTGGTACAACTGCACCGTTTTCAGCGATCTTAGGGGCTTTAAACTTAAATGAACCTTTACCAGCGCCTGCTGATGAAGCACCTGCTGCATCTGATTTAGCTTTAAAAGCTGCTGAGTTAGCAAAAACCATGCTTGGTGTTAGTAAGCCTGCGCCTACTGCCGTTGCAACTGCAGAACCTGCCATTGCGCTTTTTAGAAATAATCTTCTTTTCATCTTGCTCTCCTTATTTTGTGTAAATGAAATCTGTAATTTGATCAATTTGCTTCTCAGTAAGTGCTTGGTGTTTACCAAACGGAGGCATAATTGTATTTGGGTTTTTCACCGTTGCATCCCAAATTTGCGCTCTTAGAGTTGCTTTATCTGGAAATCTTGCCTTCATGGCAAGTAATGGTGGACCGATATTTCCTGGCAAGTTACCGCCTGGAATCATGTGACATGCTAAGCAGTTACCTAGCTTACGGCCGAAAGTAACCTCTTCGCCCGTCATCTCTTTAGCGCCTGCTTCCATTGGTAACATAAACAACGTCGCCAGTGTTACAACTGCTGAGATAGAAGAAATGGTTTTCTTCATACTTCTCTCCTCTTTAATATTTAAAAAATAAACTCCCTATAAGATTTAGAACCTTACTGGGTTATATCATAACCATTTTAAAAGTATTTGCAACACTTTTATGAAGTATTAATATAGATTGACTTAAATTTGTTCGGCTGCTTTAATTAAAGCTTGAGCTTTGTGCATGGTTTCATCCCATTCCGACTGTGGGATAGAGTCGTACACAATCCCAGCCCCAGCTTGCACATAGAGCATTTGATCTTTAATAACTGCCGTACGAATAGCGATCGCCATATCCATACAACCGTGCCAAGACAAATAGCCAATAGCACCGGAATAAATATTACGTTTCAAGTCTTCTACTTCGTCAATAATCTCCATGGCACGCACTTTTGGGGCGCCACTCAGTGTGCCTGCTGGAAAAGTTGCCTTAAGCACGTCAATGGCGCTCACGTCTTCTTTCAGATCACATTCCACATTTGACACAATGTGCATTACATGTGAATAGCGCTCAACAAACATTTTATCCGTTAATACCACAGTGCCTATTTTGGCGATACGACCTAAATCATTACGACCTAAGTCAATTAACATTAGATGCTCTGCAATTTCTTTTTCATCGGCCAATAAATCTTTTTCTAAGGCTGAGTCCTCTTGTTCATTTTTACCACGAGAGCGAGTGCCTGCTATGGGGCGCACCGTTGCTTTTCTGTTGCCATCCACTCTAGTAAGAATCTCAGGTGAGGACCCTACGATCGTGACATCATCTAAATTAAGGTAATACATATAAGGAGATGGATTAAGGCGTCTGAGTTGACGATAAAGTTCAATGGCTGGTGCCTTAAACTCACAACTGAGTCGTTGTGAAGGCACCACTTGCATGACATCACCCGCAACAATGTATTCTTGAATTTTTTTAACTGCTGCTTTGTAGTTGTCTTCACCAAAGCTTGAAGTGAAATCTTGCTCAGTAATGTTATCCGACTGGTAGTCTGATGTTGTCAATGGCTGGTTAATTTGTGTGGATATTTCTTCTAATCGACCAATGGCATCTTCGTAACTTTGCTTGTTTGGATTAACGTGAGTAATGATGAATGCTTGATTAAGTAAGTTGTCAAATACTACTAAATCATTTGATAACATTAACAAGATATCCGCCACACCAAGCTCGTCACGCTTGTTAATTTTGGATAATTTTGGCTCAATGTAACGAATAATTTCATAACCAAAATAACCCACCAGACCGCCATTAAAATCCGGCAGTGCGTCTAATTGTGGCACTTTATACTGCGATAGATATTGCTCAATCCAGACTAGGGGATCTTTAACCTTAGTTGACTCGAGCAGTTTGCCATCTTGCTCAATGTGTACTTCGTAATCAAATACTTTGATGACGGTTTGTGCGTGTAGGCCAATCATCGAATAACGGCCCCATTTTTCACCGCCTTGAACCGATTCAAAAAGGTAAGAATAAGAATTATTAGCCAGTTTTAAATAAAGACCTAATGCGGTATCGGTATCAAGCGCAACGGCCTTATAAACTGGGACATGATTGTACCCATCCGAGACATATTGTTCAAAACTCGCTTTATTCATAAGCGCATTTTAAACCTTAAGACGACTTTGTATAAGTAGATTTAAAAGACGAAAAAAAACCACGCCCATTTAATAGAGTGTGGTTTTTTTATTTTAGCTTTGAATAATGACTTTATTCTTCAGCTTGTGTTTCAGCACTTGTTTCAACATCCGCATCTGCTTCACTCAGTTGTTGTGAAAGTGCTGCTTCTGCATCGGCTGTTTGCATAATGCTTTCAGCACGTTTGGCACGTTTCTCTTGATGGTACACAAAACCCGTACCTGCTGGAATCAAGCGACCCACAATTACGTTTTCCTTCAAACCTTGCAATGTATCGACACGACCCGTGGTTGACGCCTCAGTTAGTACTCGAGTAGTCTCTTGGAATGATGCCGCAGAAATAAACGACTCCGTTGCTAACGATGCTTTGGTAATACCCATTAATAATCGTTGATAAATCACTGGGCTTTTACTTTGTGCTTCTAATTGCTTATTAGTATCAATAACACGAGCGTACTCGGCCGTTTCTCCATTCACAAAATTAGAATCACCTGCATCAAGAACTTCTACCTTACGTAGCATTTGTTTAACGATTACTTCAATGTGCTTATCTGAAATTTTTACACCTTGTAGGCGATAAACATTTTGAACTTCCTTAACCACGTAATTCGCCAACGCTTCCACGCCTAACAAGCGCAAAATATCGTGAGGATTTGACGGGCCATCAGAAATTACATCACCTTTTTCAACCGTTTCACCATCGAAGACATTAATTTGACGCCATTTATGAATCATCATTTCAGTCGCTTCGCCTTGGTCAGAAGTAATCACTAAGCGATCTTTAGATTTAGTTGGATTACCAAAACTAATAACACCACTCGCTTCTGCAAGAATGGAATGGTCCTTAGCTTTACGTGCCTCAAACAAGTCGGCTACACGTGGTAGGCCACCGGTAATATCACTGGTCTTAGATTGATCTTTAGGGATCTTCGCTAAGACCTCGCCCGCTGTAATCACTTGATTGTCTTCTAAGTTAATCTTAACTTCTGACGGTAAATAGTGCGTTGATAACACCACTTCAGAATCACTTTCTTCGACCATCTTAATCATTGGCTTTAAACCTTTCGCCGCTACCGATCTTTCTGCTTCATCAATCATCTCAAAGAAGGTTAAACCCGTTAGTGGGTCTGTATTTTTATTAACCGTAATGCCTTCAACAAAATCAACAAAGATCACACGGCCTGCTTGCTCAGAAATGATTGGATGTGTGTGTGGATCCCAATCAGCAATTTTATCTTTTGCCTTAACTGAACCACCATCTTGAACATGAACAATGGCACCGTACGGAACTTTATAACGCTCAACTTCTTGACCTTTAATATTACGAATTGTCACTTCTGAAGAACGTGAAACAATAACTAAATCACCATTTTCATTGGTAATTGATTTTAAGTTTTCAAAATATGCAACACCGTCATTATCAACATTAATACTACTGATTACTGTTGATGCGGATGCCGCGCCACCAATGTGGAACGTACGCATGGTTAACTGTGTACCTGGCTCACCAATGGATTGTGCTGCAATTACACCAACGGCTTCACCAACACCAATCTTGTGACCACGAGCCATGTCGTTACCATAACAAGATGCACACACACCGTAGCGAGTATCACAAGTAATAGTAGAACGCGCCTTGATGGATTCTACACCCATCTCATTAATCTTATCTGAATCTTCCAAAGTAACTAAATGACCCTTAGGTAATAATACTTCAGTTGAATCTGGCACTAGTATATCTTCAGCCATGACACGACCCAATACAGCAGCACCAAGTGTCTGCACAATATTGCCACCTTCAATTGTCGCTTTCATGATTAGGCCATTTTCAGTACCACAATCATCTTCGTTTACAACAAGATCTTGACCAACATCTACCAAACGACGTGTTAAATAACCTGAGTTTGCTGTTTTAAGCGCCGTATCAGCCAAACCTTTTCGAGCACCGTGCGTTGAAATAAAGTATTGCAGATTGTTCAAACCTTCACGGAAGTTTGAAGTAATCGGTGTTTCAATAATTGAGCCGTCTGGCTTAGCCATTAAACCACGCATACCTGCTAACTGACGTATCTGTGCTGGAGAACCTCTAGCGCCTGAATCGGCCATCATGTAAATTGAATTAAACGATGGTTTCTTTTCAGTCTTACCTTGTGCGTCGGTCATTTCTTCAAAGCCAACTTCATCCATCATTGCTTTTGCTACTTTTTCTGAAGTACGAGACCAAATATCAATCACTTTATTATAACGCTCGCCATCCGTTACCACACCTGATGAAAACTGATTTTGTACATCTTTTACTTGTGCTTCAGCTTCTTTAATCATGCTGGCTTTTGTGTCTGGAATAATCATATCATTAGAGCAAAATGAAATGCCTGACTTGGTTGAATATTGAAAACCCATGTACATCATTTGATCAGCAAAAATAACTGTGTCTTTAAGCTCTTGCGTCTGATAACAAACGTGAATTAAGTTAGAAACTACTTTTTTACTAATTGCTTTGTTAATTAAATCGAACGATAAGCCGGCCGGCAGGATTCTTGAAAAAATCGCACGACCAACTGTGGTATCAACAATACGCGTTGTCGTTGGTTGATACTTTCCGTCTAATTTTTCATAGTCTTGAATACGCAATTTAACTTGAGCATGCAAGGTTGTTGAGTCTGATTCATACGCATTAAGCGCCTCAGTAGCGCTGGCAAAAATCATGCCTTCGCCTTTTTGATTAACCTTCTCACGAGTCATGTAGTACAGACCTAAAATTACGTCCTGTGAAGGCACAATAATCGGATCACCACTAGCAAGGTGTAATACATTGTTAGAAGCCAACATTAGTGTTCTTGCTTCCAGTTGCGCCTCTTCAGACAATGGTACGTGTACCGCCATTTGATCACCATCAAAGTCAGCGTTAAATGCACCACAAACCAATGGATGAAGTTGAATCGCTTTACCTTCAATCAACAATGGTTCAAATGCTTGAATACCCAAACGGTGTAATGTTGGTGCACGGTTAAGCATGACTGGATGCTGGTGCACCACTCTTTCTAAAATATCCCATACTTCAGGGATTTCACTCTCAACCATCTTCTTAGCCGCCTTAATGGTTGAGGCTAGACCTTGTGCTTGTAAGCGATTGTAGATAAATGGTTTGAATAACTCTAAAGCCATTTTCTTCGGCAAACCACATTGGTGTAACTTAAGGTATGGACCACACACAATCACCGAACGGCCAGAGTAGTCAACACGCTTACCCAATAAGTTTTGACGGAAACGACCTTGCTTACCTTTAATCATGTCAGCAATTGACTTAAGTGGACGGCGATTATTACCCATCACTGCACGGCCACGACGACCATTATCAATCAGTGAATCGACTGCTTCTTGAAGCATACGCTTTTCGTTACGCACAATAATCTCAGGTGCATCTAATTCTAATAAGCGACCTAAACGGTTGTTACGATTGATAACACGACGATATAAATCGTTCAAATCGGAGGTTGCAAAACGACCGCCATCTAGCGGTACTAATGGACGTAAATCTGGCGGAAGAATAGGTAATACATTAAGCACCATCCACTCAGGCTTATTGCCCGATTGAATCAATGAATCAATTAATTTCAAACGCTTATTGTATTTTTTAAGCTTGGTTTGAGATTTGGTATTTAGACTGTCTTCACGCAAATTAGCCGCTTCTTTTTCAAGCTGCATTTCTTTTAAAACGTCTTGAATGGCTTCGGCACCCATCTTCGCTTCAAATTCATCATCGCCATACTCATCCAGAGCATCAAAATACATTTCTTCGGTTAATAATTGCTTGTGCACCAACGGTGTAGAGCCTGGGTCCGTTACTAAGAAAGCTTCAAAATATAAAACACGCTCAATGTCTTTTAAGGTCATGTCCATCAATAAACCTAAACGCGAAGGCAAGGATTTAAGGTACCAAATGTGCGCAATGGGTGCGGCCAATTCGATATGCCCCATACGTTCACGACGTACTTTTGAGAACGTAACTTCAACGCCACATTTTTCACACACAACATTACGGAATCTCATGCGCTTGTATTTACCACACAAACACTCAAAATCTTTCATTGGGCCAAAAATCTTAGCACAGAACAAACCTTCTCTTTCAGGTTTGAATGTACGGTAGTTAATGGTTTCAGGTTTTTTTACCTCACCATATGACCATGAACGAATCTTCTCAGGAGAAGCCAGTCCAACTCGAATCGCATCAAAATCTTGTTCTTTATTTTGCTGTTTTAAAATTTGTAATAAATCTTTCATCGGATTCTCCTAATTTAGTGTTGCTCAAGTTCGACGTCAATACCTAACGAACGAATCTCTTTGACCAATACATTAAATGATTCTGGCATGACTGATTCGGTCAAGTTCACGCCATCAACAATACTCTTGTACATCTTCGCACGACCGGCAACATCATCTGATTTCACCGTTAACATCTCGCGTAGTGTGTGTGCTGCACCATAAGCTTCTAATGCCCATACTTCCATTTCACCAAAGCGTTGACCACCAAACTGTGCCTTACCACTCAACGGCTGTTGAGTTACTAATGAATAAGGACCAGTTGAACGAGCATGCATCTTATCATCTACTAAGTGATTAAGCTTAAGCATATGCATATAACCAACCGTTACTAGGCGATCAAACGCCTCACCGGTACGACCATCATATAACTGCTCTTGACCAGACTCTGGAAGATCAGCTAATTTTAGTAATGACTTAATATCTTCTTCTTTAATGCCATCAAATACCGGAGTTGCCATTGGCACACCACCGCGTAAGTTTCTTGCCAATTCGATAATCTCTTCATCGGTAAATGAAGCTAAGTCTTCTTGCTTACCGTAAGAGTTGTAAATCTTATCTAAGAATGCTCTGATTTCTTTTACCATCTCAGTGCGTTTCTCATCCAACATGGCGGCAATTTTATAACCCAAGCCTTTTGCTGCATAACCTAAGTGAACTTCTAATACTTGACCAACGTTCATTCGTGATGGTACACCGAGTGGGTTAAGCACCACATCAACCGTTGAACCGTCTTCAAGGTAAGGCATATCTTCAATTGGAGATACGCGTGAAATCACACCTTTGTTACCATGACGACCAGCCATCTTATCACCGACTTGAAGGGTTTTACGTGTTGCCACGTAAACTTTAACCATCTTCATTACACCTGGTGGTAATTCTGCACCTTCGTTAATCTTGGCGCGCTCTTCTTCAAAGAATTTATCAAACTCAACTTGCTTAGCTTTTGCTTGTTTCACTAATGCTGCCACTTCTTTATTGACACTTGCATCTTCAACTTTAAGCTTTGCAACTTCCATATTTTCTAATGGCTTCATCATCTTAGCATTAAGCTTATCACCAGTTTTAATACTGCCAACACCTTTAGTTACCACACCACCTGAAAGTTTCAAGCGAACTCGACGGAAAATATCACCATCAATAATGCCAAATTCATCATCAATGTCCTTTCTAATTTTAGCCAGGCGCTCTTCATCAATATTAAGCGCTCTTGAATCTTTTTCAACACGATCACGAGTAAAGACTTGCACATCAATAACTACACCGGATTTCGATGCACCAATGCGTAATGAAGAGTCTTTAACATTATTGGCTTTCTCGCCAAAAATAGCTCTGAGTAATTTTTCCTCCGGAGACAATACTGTTTCACTCTTCGGCGTTACTTTACCTACTAAGATATCACCACCTTTAACACGAGCACCTACATAAACCACACCCACTTCATCTAATTTAGACAAGGCTGATTCGCTTACGTTTGGAATGTCAGCAGTAATTTCTTCAGGACCTAACTTAGTATCACGAGAATATGCAGTTAACTCTTCAATATGGATGGTGGTATAGCGATCTTCTTGTACCACTCTTTCTGATATTAAAATTGAATCTTCAAAGTTGTAACCATTCCAAGGCATAAAGGCAATCATCATGTTTTGACCTAGAGCTAATTCACCTAAATCAGTAGAAGGACCGTCTGCCAACACATCACCCGCTGCAATTTTATCGCCGGTTTTAACCAATGGTTTTTGATTAATACAAGTGTTTTGATTAGAACGTGAGTATTTGGTTAGATTATAAATATCAACACCTAACTCGCCCGCCTTAGTCTGCTTTGAATCCACTCGAATTACAATACGAGAAGCATCTACTGCTTCAACCACACCGCCATGCTTAGCCGTTACACAAACACGTGAATCCGTTGCAACAACACGTTCAATACCAGTACCAACTAATGGCTTTTCAGCACGCAATACAGGCACTGCTTGACGTTGCATATTTGAACCCATGAGCGCACGGTTTGCATCATCATGCTCAAGGAATGGAATGAGTGATGCTGCCACAGACGAGATTTGCTTAGAGTCAATATCAATCAAAGTAACGTCTTGTGAATTCACCAAGACAAATTCGTTTTTACGACGACATGAAATCAGATCACCCATAAGCTGACCTTTACCATCTATTATCGCATTTGCCTGTGCAATAGTATGCTCAAGCTCATCAATCGCAGACACGTAAATCACTTCATCAGTTACTTTACCTTTTTTAACTATCTGATATGGAGTTTCCAAAAAGCCATAACTATTAGTTTTTGCATATACTGCTAATGTATTAATTAGGCCAATGTTTGGACCTTCTGGTGTTTCAATTGGACACAGACGACCGTAATGCGATGGATGCACGTCACGTACTTCAAAACCAGCACGCTCACGAGTTAAACCACCTGGACCTAATGCAGAAATACGGCGTTTATGGGTTACACCTGAAAGTGGATTTACTTGATCCATAAACTGCGAAAGTTGAGATGAACCAAAGAATTCTCTTACTGCTGCAGATACAGGCTTAGAGTTAATTAAATCTTGTGGCGTTAATTCATCAGTTTCAGCCAAATTTAGACCTTCTCTTACTGCTTTTTCAACTCTGACTAGACCAATTCTGAATTGATTTTCAATCATTTCACCAATCGCCCTAACACGTCTATTAGCTAGTGTATCCACATCGTCAACAGAATCGTTACCATTTTTAATGTCGATTAATAATTTAAGGACATTAATAATGTCATCGTTGGTTAATACGTGCTCGCCCGTTTCTGATTTGATACCTAAACGACGGTTTAACTTCATACGACCTACTTTGGATAAATCGTAACGATCGTTCTTAAAGAATAAATTGTTAAACAATAAATTCACCGCATCTTCTGTTGCTGGCTCACCTGGACGCATCACATGATAAATAGACATACGAGCTTCAAGCTCAGTTTGCGTTTCATCTAAACGTAAGGTATCTGAAATGTAAGCACCGCCTTCAGATTCATTAATGTAGAGAATTTCAATCTTTTTAACTTTGTTAGCGCTTAATGCTTCTAACACCTCTTCGCCAATCACTGTATTAGCTGCAAATAAAATTTCACCGGTTTCTTTGTCGATTAGATCTGATGATATAACCTTATCCAATAAATATTCAAGTGAAGAATTAAGAGACTTAACGTTAGCTTTTTCTAATAATTTTGTATGTTTTGCAGTAATACGGCGACCTTGTTCAACAACAACGTCCTTACCAGAAAGAATATCAAACTCTGCGATTGTGCCGCGAAGACGCTCTGGCGACAAAGCAATATCACACGATTTTGCCTTTAATTTAACATTGGTCTTTTTAAAGAAAGTATCGAGAATATCACTACTACCAAGACCCATAGCACGAAGTAGTGTTGTTACTGGTAATTTACGACGACGGTCAATTCTTGCGTATAAATGCTCGTGGTGATCAAATTCAAAATCTAACCATGAGCCACGGTAAGGAATAACGCGCGACGAGAATAAAATCTTACCTGAAGAGTGTGTTTTACCCTTATCGTGTTCAAATATCACGCCAGGAGATCTGTGCAGTTGTGATACCACGACACGCTCTGTACCGTTAATAACAAAGGTACCTGTTTCAGTCATTAATGGCAATTGGCCTAAGTAAACATCCTCTTCAATGATTTGTTTAACTCGGCGTTTTTTCTTTAAGGTTGAACCGTTCTTATCAAATAAGACAAGGTTTAGTTTAACGCGTAGTGTTGAGGCAAAAGTGACGCCACGTAATTTACACTCTTTAACGCTAAATTTTGGTTCTTGTAATTCATAATCTACATATTCAATTTCTGCATAACCGTTAACTGCAGTAATAGGGAAAACAGATTGAAACACCCCATGCAAACCAACATCTTCTTTAGTTTTGCTGCCAGCTTGAATGAAGCTGTTAAAAGAATCAATTTGAATAGCCAATAAATCTGGCTCTTGTAAGATCGATGATCTTGAACCAAAGTTGTTTCTAATTCGCTTTTTTTCCGTAAATGAATAAGCCATGAATACCTCGTATTAGTTGATTATTGCGTGTAAGAATTTCTTCTTACATTAAAAACACCAAAATCCCCACAAGGGGATTTTGGGTGAAACACTTAAATTATTTATTTAAGTTCTACGCTAGCACCCGCTTCTTCAAGCTGCTTTTTAACGTCTTCAGCTTCCGCTTTAGATGCGCCTTCTTTAATTGGCGCTGGCGCAGATTCAACCATGTCTTTAGCCTCTTTAAGACCTAGACCAGTGATTGAACGTACTGCTTTAATAACAGCAACTTTCTTCTCGCCGAATGATGTCAACACAACGTTGAATTCAGTCTGCTCTTCTGCTGCGCTGCCAGCATCCGCTGCTGCCGCTACTGGTGCCGCTGCCGCTGCCGCTGCAGATACACCAAACTTTTCTTCCATTGCTGAAACTAATTCAACAACATCCATTACAGACATATCTGCAATTGCATTTAAAATATCGTCATTTGATAATGCCATGATATTTACTCCTTTTTATTTATTATTGTTTTTGGTCACGAACTGCCGCTACCACTCGAGTTACTTTTGTCGGAACTTCATTCAAAGTTCTTGCTAGTTTCTCTACCGGTGCTAACATAAGCGCCATAACCAGACTGATCGCTTGATCTTTAGTTGGTAAGTCTGCAATACGCTTAAGCTGATCTGCTTCCACAAATTCGCCTGAAACGCCCAAACCCTTAACGACTAAATCTTCGTTATCTTTAACGAAATCATTAAATACGCGTGCTACTGCACCTGGATCTTCCTGAGAAAATCCAAGGATTACCGGTCCGCTAAGAACGGGTAGTACACACTCGCATTCAGTCTTCGCTAATGCTATTTTTGCTAAGGTATTCTTTACAACACGTAAAGAAACATTTGCATCCATTGCACTAGAGCGTAGATTAGTCATTTGTTCAACTGTCAATCCACGATACTCGGCCACGCCAACAGAAATTGCACTATCCGCTAGTGAATTTACTTGTTCGACAACAACCTTTTTTGCTTCAAGATTTAGAGCCATTTGCCTCTCCTGAACAGTTTAAAAAAGAAAGCCATCATTTGATAACTTTCGCCACAGAGTATTTGCATACCCTCTACATAGGCAGACCAGAGAACCGGTCAATTAAACAAACACACCAGAAGACATGTTTGCACCTATGGTCTTTGAGGTCAGTCAGATTAACTCTGTGACCCAAAGAATTCTTTTAGTCGATATTTAAATATCGACCGTTGCTAAATCAATCGCTAGGCCTGGACCCATGGTTGAAGAAACACTTATTTTTTTGAAATAAACACCCTTAGCTGAGCTAGGTTTTGCTTTTTTCAACGCTTCCACTAAAGCCGTAATATTTTGTGCCAAAGCCTCTGCACTGAATGACGCTTTACCAATGCCTGCATGAATAATCGCTGCTTTGTCTGTACGGTAACGCACTTGACCTGCTTTAGCGTTATTAACCGCTGTTGCCACGTCTGGTGTTACTGTGCCAACTTTAGGGTTTGGCATTAAACCACGCGGGCCTAACACTTGACCTAGACGACCCACAACACCCATCGCATCTGGAGATGCAATAACGACGTCGTAATTAAGATCACCGTCCTGCATAGACTTCATTAAATCTTCCATACCCACAACGTCTGCACCCGCCGCTTCAGCTTTAGCCACGTTGTCACCTTGAGTAAACACCGCAACACGGACCGTCTTACCAGTACCGTTTGGCAATACCACAGCGCCGCGCACATTTTGGTCGGATTTTTTAGAATCAACGCCTAAATTAATACTCACATCCACTGATTCATCAAACTTAGAACTTGCACATTCTTTTAATAAATTAAGTGCATCGTCCATTGAATAACGTTTACCAATTTCAACCTTAGCTGAATTGTCTTTTTGTTTTTTTGTTAACTTAGTCATCTAATCAACCCTCCACTTCAATACCCATTGAACGGGCCGTACCAGCAATAACATTAACCGCTGCATCCATGTCATTTGCATTAAGATCTTTCATCTTGATGTTTGCAACTTCTTCTAGTTGTGCGCGTGTAATTTTTCCAACTTTATCAGTATGTGGTACGCCAGAACCTTTCTTGATGCCTGTTACTTTTAAGATTAATAATGCTGCTGGCGGTGTCTTAGTAACAAAAGTAAAGCTACGATCGTTATAGACCGTAATTACAACTGGCACTTTCATGCCTTTGTCAATTTCTTGCGTTTGCGCGTTAAACGCCTTACAAAAATCCATAATGTTCACACCGTGTTGACCTAATGCAGGGCCCACTGGTGGTGAAGGATTTGCTTCTTGCGCTGGAATCTGCAGCTTAATGTAAGATTCAATTTTTTTAGCCATTTTTCTTCCTTGAGGTGTTTGCCTCGTTTTTGGGTATAGCGCCTATTAAGCTCCCCTGTTAAATCATAACCCGAAGGTTATTTTCTTTTAAGTTTTCGCCACTTGTGAAAACTCAAGTTCTACTGGAGTAGTGCGTCCAAAAATTAACACTTCTACTTTGAGTAAATTCTTTTCATAATCAACCGATTCAATTGTGCCACTGAATTCATTAAACGGTCCATCAATCACTAAGACTTCTTCACCTGCTTGATAAGCCACTTTAGGTTTAGGTTTATCAGCACCTTCTTGCACACGTGCCATAATCTTATCAACTTCGCGTTGTGTAATTGGCGAAGGTTTACCCGAAGAGCCGCCAATAAAACCAATCACATTATTAGTGTTCTTAACCAATAACCAACTCGGTTCAGTAAGCTCCATACTCACCAACATGTAGCCTGGGAAAAATTTACGCTCTGCTGTTTTCTTTTGACCGTCTTTTAATTCAACTACTTGCTCAGTAGGAATCATAACTTCACCAACAAGTTCTTCTAATCCTTCTCTTGCAACTGCTTCTTCAATTGCAGTTTTAACTTTCGCTTCATAACCGCTTCTTGCATGAAGCACGTACCATCTCTTAGACATTTAAATCCTTTAGTTCGTTAGTAACTGGACAGCCCAGGTAAAAAATGCATCCACAATCCACAAGAAAATAGCAACAATCACTACCGCTACCATAATCATTCCGGTTGTTTTCATGGTCTCATCTCGATTAGGCCAAACAACTTTTCTCAGTTCAATTTTCGTCTCTTTGAAAAATGAATTTAATCTATCGCCTTGAGGTGATTTAAAAAATACAAAACCAGCCAAAACCATGCCAACAAGTAGAAACAATACCTTGTACAACGTTGTATTCAGTCCTAACGGGTCTAAATAAAACAGCACAAGAGCGCCAATCACAATTAGGATTGATACATTCATTCCCAATGACGATGATTCTTTTTCTTGACTCTCTACACTCTTACTCACATTACACCTTTCATATGGCAGGCAAGGAGGGACTCGAACCCCCAACCAACGGTTTTGGAGACCGCCACTCTACCAATTGAGCCACTTGCCTAAATACTCTTAAAGGCTCAGACAATTTTGCCTAAGCCAAATTTAATTATTTTTCTAAATTACGCCGTTACTTTAGAAACAACACCCGCACCAACTGTACGGCCACCTTCTC
>JAPYOZ010000003.1 GCA_029941485.1 Gammaproteobacteria bacterium
GCGGCAGTGGGTATGCCAATTGCCGTTGCTGGTGCGTTGGGTTTTATTGTGGCCGGTTGGAACGTTGAGAGTGCCACAAGTGGGTTGGGGTTTATTCATGCCAAGGCATTAGTTAGTATTGTAATTGTGAGTGTGTTGTTCGCACCGCTGGGCGCTAAGGTTGCTCACCGTGTGGACGGTAAAAAACTGAAAAAGTTCTTTGCCTTGTTCTTGGCTTTTCTTGGAATGGCCGTATTGTCTTTTTAGAACTTATGTAACAGGCAAGGCCTGTTACATATTAACCTTGCCAAGGCGCTGCAAGATCGTGATTTACGTCCAAATGGTCGAGTATTCTAGCCACGACAAAATTGACCAAATCCTGAATGCATTGAGGGTTTTGATAAAAGGCTGGATTGGCGTCCATAATCACCACACCTAAGCGAGAAAGTTTGAGCATATTCTCCAGGTGAATGGCTGAATATGGGGTTTCCCTTGGTACTAAGATTAACTTTTTTTGCTCTTTAATTACTACATCGGCGGCGCGGTGCATAAGGTTATCCGCATGGCCATTAGCAATAGCTGAGAGTGTACTCATGGTGCATGGCACCACCACCATTGCGCGTGGTGGGTTAGAGCCAGAGGCAACAGGTGCTGTCCATTGATTTTTAGAAAATACTTCAATTTGGCCATCTTTAGCGCCTAGATATTGAGTGAGATTTTGCTCTACTGATTGAGTGTCACTACCCAAATTAAGGTCAGTTTCCATGGCGATAACAGTATTGGCAGCAGTCGATATCATCACATAAATCAACTCTTGAGTTTTGACTAGCTCTTTGAGTAGGGTAATGGCGTAAGGCATGCCTGAGGCGCCAGTGAGTGCAATTGCAATTGGTTTCATAGGTTCGGTATTAGTTTGTTAAAAATATCATCAAAACTACCGTTAGACATGACCACGAAATGGCCTTGATTGATTTGACCTAGTTGGGCGACAATGTCATCAACAGTGTTAAACAGTGTGTCGTTCTTAAACACGGTATCGATATCCCAAGTTTGATTTTCTGGACGCAATATTAACACTTGATCAGCATCCTTGAGCGCGTCGACTAAACTTTGTTGGTGAATGCCAGATTTCATGGTGTTGGATCTAAGTTCTAATATTGCCACGATATTCTCATTACCAACTTTAGCGCGCAGACCTGACAGTGTGGTGTGGATAGCGGTTGGGTGATGAGCAAAATCATCGTATAAAGTAATGCGATCAGTTTGGTGTTTAATTTCTAAGCGACGCTTCACTCCTTTAAAGGCGTTGAGTGCTTCACAAGCCACATCAAAAGACACACCAACATGATGCGCAGCATAGACCGCACCCAAGCCATTTTGCATATTGTGCTCACCCAGTAAATTCCAGTTAACGGTTTGCCCTTCAATGTCAAATTGAGTACCGTTTTCATTAACACTGAGTTTTGATACAGGCAAAGGCTGTGTCGTTGAAAACGCACCCATGTTTAATACTTCAGTGATGGGTTGGTTGTTTTGTGGGTGAATAATCAAACCGTCACTTGGTATGGTGCGGATGAGGTGGTGAAATTGATTTTGAATGTCTTGGAGTGAATCAAAAATATCAGCATGGTCAAATTCTAGATTGTTAATGACTAAAGTTTTTGGGTGATAATGGATAAATTTTGAGCGCTTGTCAAAAAAAGCAGTGTCGTATTCGTCGGCCTCAATGACAAAGAAGTTTGAATCGGTTAGACGCGATGAAACGCCAAAATTCTCTACCACGCCACCAATTAAAAAACTAGGGTTATAACCTGCAGATTCTAATATCCAAGCGAGCATACTGGCCGTGGTGGTTTTGCCGTGCGTACCAGAAATGGCAAGCACCCATTTATCGCGTAAGACATTTTCACTCAGCCATTGCGCACCCGAAGTGTAGTTGTATTGTTTGTTTAAAATTTCTTCCACACAAGCATTGCCACGCGACAAGGCATTGCCAATAACAAACACATCAGCTTTAGGCATATCAACCACTTCATAACCATGAGTGTAAGTAATGTTTTGTTCGTTGAGTTGAGTACTCATTGGCGGATACACGCCTTGATCTTGCCCAGTAACTGTGTGGCCGAGTTGTTTAGCAATCAGCGCCAGAGAGCCCATAAAAGTGCCAGCAATACCAAGAATGTGTACGTGCATATTTATTCGCCTTTGAAATTTAATGAAGCGGAATTAATGCAATAACGCTGTCCAGTTGGCGCTGGCCCGTCAGGAAAAACGTGCCCAAGATGAGCATCGCAGTTTTTGCATCTTACTTCCACGCGAGTCATGCCGTGGGCGCTGTCTTCGATTAGGGAAACGCTATCGGTTTGTGCAATGTCATAAAAGCTAGGCCAGCCTGTGCCAGAGTCAAATTTAGTGTTGGATGAAAACAACACTTGGTTACAACAAATGCAGATATAGTTACCATCTTCGTGGTGATTAACGTATTGCCCAGTAAACGGCGCTTCCGTGCCGCATTGTTGAGTGACTTTAAACTGTTCTGGCGTTAATTTAGATAAATCCATTCGTGTATTATATGGGCATTTAAACCATTCTTCTTCACAACCATGAAAAAGTATTTAGTTGGCGGTGCAGTTCGTGATCGCTTATTAGGCATTAGCGACAACAATACCGAGAAAGACTGGGTAGTGGTTGGTTCATCGCCTGATGAAATGCTGGATCTTGGGTATCGCCAAGTAGGTAAAGAATTTCCGGTTTTTTTGGATCCAGGCACGCAAGAAGAATATGCACTGGCTAGGTTAGAACGTAAAGTTGGTAAAGGCTACAAGGGATTTGAGTTTGATACTTCAAAATCAGTCACACTTGAGCAAGACTTGTCGCGCCGTGATTTAACCATTAACGCGATTGCTGAGAAAGATGAGGAATTGTTTGACCCTTTTAACGGCCAAGAAGACTTAAATAACGGCTTGTTAAAACACGTATCTGACGCTTTTAGTGAAGACCCTGTGCGTGTATTGCGTGTGGCGAGATTTGCGGCACGATTTAAACCATTTGGCTTTAAAGTGGCGCATGAAACACACCGACTAATGAAAGACATGGTTGCCTCTGGTGAGGTAGATGCACTAACGCCTGAGCGAGTTTTTAAAGAGCTTGAAAAAGCATTGTCTTATGAAACACCATCTGCTTTTTTTAAGGTGTTGTCGGCTTGTGGTGCAGATGCAAAAGTATTTCCAATGCTTAGTAGTAATGCACACACAACACATGATAATGAATTTGAGTTTTTAGATCATCTTAAAGTTAATAATCCAGCGATAAAATTTGCTGTTTGGTTGAATCGTGAAAGCATTCAGTCGATTGCTAAATTGTGCAAAGTAATCAAGTGCCCTAAGGAATACGAGCAATTAGCACTGCTTAGTAGTGAATGGAGTCGCTTTGCAAATGTATTTATTCAGCACGACAGTAAGGAAATTCTTGAATTTTTTACTAAGACGGATGCACTCAGGCGTAAAGAGCGATTTAAGAGCTTGTTAGTTGTGTTTGAATTGTTGGATATCAACATTCAATTGATTGTCCAACTTCAAGACCAACTTAGTGTTATTGATGTTTCAAAACTGGATAAAAATAACATTGCAAAAGCGATTGTTAATAAAAAAATGGACGTGATTACGCTATTTATTGACTCGACAAAGTGAATCGTATTCGCAATACTCACAAGCATTTTTAGTGGGCAATACCTGAGCCTCTCCTTGTTGAAAATCAAGACTGGCTTTACTTATTTTTTCTTGCCAGATGCTTAGTTGTTCATCCCACTGTGAGCATGCAGTTTTTTTATTGGATTGTTTGGGGAGTGAATCTTTGTCTTTGGACAGACCTTTGTAGGTAATTTTGTCCGACGCCAGTTCAATAAAGCAAACACCTTGTGTTTTGTTGGATAGGACATAGATGGGTAGTTGTGGATCTTTGATGGTGTCTCCACACCAATCGCTAACGGATGTTTTACCAATTTTATAATCAAAAATAATTCGATTACCATTTTCCATTTCATCGGTTCTATCGAGGCGCACATCGAAAATAAGTCCTGCGACATTAACCTGCATTTCTTGCTCAGTTGAAATGATTTTAAACTCATCGCGCTGTTTTTCACTTTGGATAAATTTGCTTACCAATTCCAGCAAACGATTGCGCTCTACTTTGATGAAGTTAGATTTTGAATGAGTGCTTAGTTCTTGGTCAATGCTCGATGCAATGAGCGCTGTCAGGTCTTTATCGTTATAAGACAATAACTGCTCGAGTGAGAGTATTTGTTGGTAGATTTTTTCCAGTACCTTATGAATAATATTGCCCTGTTCGATTCGACTAAGACCAATGTGGGGCGCGTTAAAATGCTGAGTGTTTAGTCGGTGGGAAAAACCTTTAAATGCACAAGCCATTTGATCTTTAAGAGTGGAAACACCACCTGAAATACTTTTGTTTGATAATTCTGGTGCTTGTGAATCGTTGAGTGTCTCGGTTTTAACGTGGGTGATTTTACTTTTAGTAGGTGCTTCAACGGCGTTGCTAAACTCGATCAGTGGTGAGCTTTGTTGCTCGTTTTCATTGTGAGTTTGAGCGTAACTAAAAACAACGTTATCAGATAAACCCATTAGATTGGTGAGTGTGTCTTTAGCGTCTTGGGCGATCAACTCATAATTACTACGAGGTATTTGATGATTAGTGGCAATATCAAAGGGGATAAACCGCGGAGAGTTGAGCGGAGAAGGTAGAAAATCATTGGTCATTCCAAGTACCCAAGCCTCATCAAAATACAAACCCTCAGCTTCCAAGCTACCGAGTATTTGAATGGGTGTTTTGGCAGATTGTGCTTGGAACATCACTTGTGATAACCAGTTTTTTAGATCTTCTAAAGCTTGATGAACGTTAACGGATTGGCTGTATTGTGAAAGTAAGTTAAGCCCAAGACTGGTTTGTTGGTATTTTTTGAATAATTGGTATTCGCTACTATTAAGCACTCTGTCGGTTGCAAACCCCCATGATTGCAAATGATTATTAAAGCTTAATAGCCACTGATCGTGACTTTGTTGGGGTGTGTTTTGATCATCACAAATAGTATTTAGAATTTGTTCCAATACGGGGCAGCTAGACAATTTCTCTTTAACCCGCCCCAACTTAAAGTTTGTTGTGGATAAAGACAAGACTTTATTGACCAATAGCGCTCGAGCGGATTGTTCATTTTTAGCAGAGGCAATGTAAGGCGAGGTAATAACAGTGTTAAAAGTAGTTGTTTCAATGCGGTTTTTTTGCAGTTGACTGCTCAATTTTAAGATTAATAAAAGGTGTTGAATGAGCGGGTATTGGTCTAATGATAATCCCAAAGAAATGTTGTAGGATTTTTGCCCAGTTTCATTTAAGGTATCGTGAAACACTTGGTCAAAAATAGATTTGAACTGATAGTGAAGCTCGTTTATTTTTGGTGAAACAACAACAATTTGTTTGGAAGGGTTTGATGCGTGTATTTTTTTTGCCCACTGCGCTGCACTTTTGATTTCATCTTGAGTTGTTTTAAAGGTTTTATTGGCATGACTATCGTCCAATTGTCTGTGCTCTAATACTTGATAACCAATGGTGTTTAAGAATTGTGATTGTTCTGGAGTGAGAGTTTTAAAGCCATAAATATAGGGCTTGGTCATTTTGATATCGTTGTTGATGATCAGTGTAGATAAGTCGTTGATATCGATCAGTCCTTGTTTTAATTTGTTTTTTTGGTAGTCTTGAATCCAGGCACTGAACAGCTCAGAAGTGTCAAAATGCGACTGTTGTAATTCATTCAAGGAGATTAGATGAGCTTTGCAGTAATCGTAGTTCTTAATCACTTCGTCCAATAGTCGACACTCAACTTTTTGCCCCAAGTGGGACATTGATTGAGCAATTAAAACCCTTGATTCAATATTGGAGATTAATCTTGTGGACGGCTGGAAGTTTATTATGCCCCAAGTATTGAGTAGATATTGTTTCCAGGAAAAGACTTTAGGCAGTTGGGAGGTGCCTTTTTGCAATTGATAGGTTTTTTTAAAGGCTAAAACTTGACGGTTATTGGCCAAGATGACAACATCTTTAGCGGTGATTCGGTCTAGATTAGAATTAATCCACATAACCAAAGAAAGTGTCTAGCTTGGTCCAAAGTTCTTCTAAGCCTTGCTTTTTTAAACTGGAGAATAATTGCACATCGACATAAGGGTGTTGTTCAATTGCCCGTTTGACTTTGAGATTTGCATTGCTAGCCGCACCTTTTTTTAGTTTGTCCGATTTGGTGAGTAGTATCTGCGTTGGTAGGTTAATGCTTACGCACCAATCGAGCATCATTTGGTCAAAAGGCGTGAGTGGTCGACGGCAGTCCATTACCAACACCGCACCTTTTAGGCATTGTCGCTTATTAAAATATTCACTCATGTCAGTGTGCCATTGTTTTTTAATGTGTTCTGGTACTTTAGCGTATCCGTAGCCAGGTAAATCCACCAGGCGACGATCTTGATCCAATTCAAAAAATACCAAATGCTGTGTTCTGCCAGGCGTACGAGAGACCTTGGCTAGCTTTTTTTGCAAAGTTAGTGTGTTAATGGCGCTTGACTTTCCAGCATTAGAGCGTCCAGCAAAAATCACTTCATAGCCTTGATCGGGTGGACAGCCTTTGAGTGATGGGCATGACAGTAAAAACTTAGCTTGTTGGTAGGAATTACGCATTGGTTGAAATGGTGTATAATTATTAATATCGTGGTGGACTAAGCGCCATTATATAACTTTTAGTTTTTAATATAAGGAGAGAGTAATGAAGAAAATTTTATTAGTAGCAGCAGCGGCTGCAATTTCAATGGGTTCTTTTTCAGTTCAAGCAGACGGCGGAGCAATGTACAGTTCATTAGGTTGTTCGGGTTGTCATGGTGCTGGTGGTAAATCATCAATTCCAACTTACCCATCATTAGCAGGTAAAGACGCAGCATGGATTGTTAAGCAATTAAAAGACTTCCAATCCGGTGCTCGTAAAGATGCAACAATGAACGCAATGGCGCCAATGGCTGCTGGCCATGAGCAAGCAATTGCTGACTACTTAGCGGGTCAATAAATTACCAGCGGTTCTTGCCGCTTAGTAATTCATAGGATTTAACTTTTTAAATCCTATATTATAATAAGCCGATATTGAGTATAATATCGGCTTATTTTTTTGTAAAAAGGACTAACATATGAATAAATTAGCACTTGCTTTTTTTGCTGTACTGGCTTTAATTTCAACAAATATTTTTGCTTCGGGTAATGCCGCTAGTGGTCAAGAAAAAATAGAAACTTGTACTGGTTGTCATGGTCCTCAAGGCAATGCCATTGTGCCTATCTATCCGAAACTGGCGGGTCAAAGCGAAGGTTATTTATTAAAACAATTAAGAGACTTTAAATCTGGAGCTCGTAAGGACGGCATTATGCTTGGTATGGTTGCACCGTTAAGCGATGCGGATATGGCTAATATTGCTGCTTATTATTCGGCTCAAACAACCACAAAAGGCATGTCCATAAAAAATGCTAAAGTGTTTACACTGGGTCAAAAAATTTATCGTGGTGGTAAAAAGCACCTACCTGACCATAAGCAAATAACTGCTTGCATTGCGTGTCATGGCCCTAATGGCAAAGGCATTTCAACGGCTGGATTTCCAGCATTGGCCTCGCAAAATGCTTCTTATACGGCTAAACAGTTAAAAGCATTCCGTCAAGAGTCGCTAAATGCACAAACGGGTACCACTGCTCACGTTCGAGACAATGACTACGAAAGCATGATGAGAAGGGTTGCTAGAAATTTGACTAATGAAGAAATTGACGCGGTTTCTCGCTACATCTCTGGCTTGAATTAGAGCGTAACTTCTTTAGTTCAAAATTGGTAAAAAGGCAGCTACCCTGCCTTTTTATTGCAGGTGAAAATGCTGTCCTATCAGGTATAATTCACTATTTTTTTAAGTACAACATTTGGATTTATAACAATGAAAACTTCACTAGAAACATTAGACGGTCTTAAGAGGTCGTTAACCGTTGAACTACCTATTGATACCTTTAAGCAAAAAACAGATAAAGTTTTGAAAAAAATGGCCCCACAAGTAACCGTTGATGGTTTTAGAAAAGGAAAAGTACCTTTATCCATTTTGCGTAAACAGTTTGGTGCGAATGCGAGCTCGGATGCGGTGAATGAAATTGTTGGTGAAACATTGATGGATGCACTGGCTGAAGTTAAGTTAACACCCGTTGCACAGCCAATCATTACTAAAATTGATTCAAACGATGACAGTGATTTTTCTTACACGGTGGAGTTTGAGATATTCCCTGAAGTTAAAGTGGGCGATTTTTCTAAGTTAAAAATTGATCAAACTGCCGTTAAGATTACCAAGGCCGATGAAGACAAAACGCTGGATGGCTTAAAAGAGCAATCAACAGAATACAAGGCAGTGAAGCGAAATTCTAAAGAAGGCGACCGTTTAAGCATCGACTTTAAAGGTTTGATAGATGGAAAAATCTTTGAAGGTGGCGAAGCAAAAGATTTTAGCATTGTGATAGGTAAGGGCTCTATGATTAAGGGCTTTGAAGAAGGTTTGACTGATGTTGCCACCGATAAGACGGTAACACTGGATTTGGTTTTTCCAAAAGAATACCAAGCGCCTCAATTAGCGGGTAAGGCCGTAACTTTTGAGGTAACCATTAACGAAGTGGCCTCACCTAAGGTACCAAAGCTAGACGAAAAATTTGCCAAGAAGTTTGGCGAAAAAGACATGGATGCCTTGCAAAAGAGCATGAAAGAGCAAATGCGAGTTGAGATTGATAATCGTCTTGCTAATCAAAATAAAGACGCTATATTTAATGCCTTATTAGTGGCCAATGAATTTGATGTGCCACAAGGAAGTATTGATAGTGAAGCTCAAAATCTATTGAATGAAATGCAAGCGCGTATGCAGCAACAAGGCATGGATTCTCAAACTGCTAGCTTGCCGGCTTCCACTTTTAATGGCGAAGCTGAGAAACGTGTTAAGTTGGGCTTATTAGTTAATCAGATTGCCAGTGACAATAAATTTGTCGCTAGTAAAGAACAGCTCGATGCAAAATTAAAAGAAATGTCACAATCTTATGGTGAAAATGCTCAGCAAATGGTAGACTACTACAATGAAGATCCTACTAGATTAACTAGTATTGAGTTATTAGTGGTAGAAAAAATGGTAGCAGATTTAATTTTAGAAAAGGCTAAAGTAACTTCTAAAAACAAAAAGTTTCAAGAAGTGACACAACAAGGATAAATGGATATTAAAAATCTAAATCAAATACCGATGGTGGTAGAACAATCTGCCCGAGGTGAACGTGCGTACGATATTTATTCTCGCCTTTTAAAGGAGCGCGTTGTTTTTTTAGTAGGTCCAGTAGAGGACTACATGGCCAACGTGATTGTTGCTCAATTATTATTCCTTGAATCTGAAAATCCTGATAAAGACATTCATTTGTACATCAATTCTCCAGGTGGCTCGGTTTCAGCGGGTTTGGCAATTTACGACACCATGCAGTTTATCAAACCAGACGTGTCTACACTATGCATTGGTCAAGCGGCCAGTATGGGTGCTTTGTTGCTTGCTGCAGGCGCTAAAGACAAGCGTTTTGCATTGCCACATGCGAGGTGCATGATTCATCAGCCGTTAGGTGGGTTCTCTGGTCAGGCGAGTGATATCGATATTCATGCACAAGAGATTTTAAAAGTGAGAGAAAGGCTCAACCTTATTTTAAAAAACCACACGAGTCAAAACCTTAAAACCATTCAAAAGGACACCGATAGAGACAACTTTATGTCAGCCGATGAGGCGGCTAAATACGGTTTAATCGATCGAGTACTTGCAAAACGATAAGAGGTTGTAATCCATGCCAGAAAATACCGAAGACCTTCATTGTTCATTTTGCGGAAAAGCAAAGTCTGAGGTTGATCGCCTCATTGCTGGTCCGGGCGTTTACATTTGCAACGAATGCATTGAATCTTGTTACGATTTAATTCAAGAACAAGCTTTAAAAGAAGTTGTCGATGAGCATCAAAACTGGGATTACACTCCTAAAGAATTAAGAGACTTTTTGGATGAGTACGTGATCGGGCAAGAGCATGCTAAGAAAGTATTATCCGTAGCAGTTTACAACCATTATAAGCGTCTACAAAGTGGCTATATTTCTAACGAAGTTGAACTGGATAAGTCTAATATTTTAATGATTGGCCCTACTGGCTCTGGCAAGACGTTATTAGCACAAACGTTGGCGCGTATTTTGGACGTGCCATTTACAGTGGCTGATGCCACTACGTTAACCGAAGCGGGTTATGTGGGTGATGACGTTGAAAACGTTATCAAGAGCTTGTTGTCTCGTTGTGATTTTGACCCTGAGCGTGCTGAGCGCGGTATTATTTTTATTGACGAAATTGATAAAATTTCTCGTCGTTCCGATTCTCCGTCGATTACCCGTGATGTTTCTGGTGAAGGTGTGCAACAAGCAATGCTTAAACTAATTGAAGGTACTGTGGCTTCCGTTCCTCCACAAGGTGGACGCAAGCACCCCAATCAAGAAACCATTGACGTTGACACTTCAAAGATTTTATTTATCTGTGGTGGTGCGTTTGATGGTCTAGATAAAATCATTGGTAAGCGTGTTGAAAAATCTACAGGCATTGGTTTTTCTGCGGATTTAAAAGATCAAAGCAAGGAAAAGACTTTAACAGATTTATTTGATTTGATTGAGCCAGAAGATTTAATTAAGTTTGGACTTATCCCAGAATTGGTTGGCCGTTTACCTGTGCAAACATCACTGAGTGAACTGGACGAGAAAGCTTTGGTGCAAATTTTAACCAAGCCAAAAAACTCAGTAATCAAACAGTTCAAAGAGGTTTTTTTAATGGAAGGGGTAAAGCTTACTTTTAATAAGCCAGCTTTATCAGCCATTGCCAAGTTAGCCATTAAGCGCAAAACAGGCGCTAGAGGACTGCGCTCAATTATTGAAGATTTATTGTTAGATACTATGTTTGATTTGCCTTCAATGGAAAGTGTGGCGGAAGTTGTTATTGATAAGGCGGTTGTTGAAAAGAAAAAAACACCATTAATGCTGCACAAGTCTGAAAAAAAATCTAAAAAAGCCAGTTAATCCTATTGGAACTATTTGATCGTCAAAAAGATTGGGTTGGTCAGGGTGAGAGAACGCTACTGGTTTATGTCGAACTTCCTGGCAATAGACACATACACAACGGTTTAGAAGAATTTATAGAGCTGGCTAACTCTTCAGGATTGGAGATTATTCAAGCGCTTAAGGTAAATCGAAATATTGCCACTGCTCAGTATTTTATTGGCTCTGGTAAGGTTGAAGAAATAGCCGAACTGGCTAAAGAAAACGAAATTGAATTGGTGATTTTTGCCCCAGAACTGTCTCCCTCACAAGAAAGAAATTTAGAAAAAAAACTCAACTGCCAAGTGATGGATCGAACGGGACTGATCTTGGATATTTTTGCTTTAAGAGCGCAATCATTTGAAGGTAAATTACAAGTTGAATTGGCTCAGCTTCGACATCTATCGACTCGATTAGTGAGAGGTTGGACCCACCTAGAAAGGCAAAAAGGTGGCATCGGTTTAAGAGGGCCAGGTGAAACACAATTAGAAACCGATAAGCGCTTAATTGCACTTCGCATTAAAAACATTAGCAAACGTTTAGAAAAAGTACACAAGCAACGTGATCTAGGCAGGAAATCACGTGTTAAAAATGAGCTCCCTATGATTGCTTTGGCAGGCTATACCAATGCAGGAAAGTCCACTTTATTCAATGCGCTGACCAAAGCAGAAGTATTCGCAGACGACCGACTCTTTGCTACGTTAGATTCTACCATTAGGAGGGTAATCTTACCCGCTTCTGGCGAAGCCGTTATTGCCGATACCGTGGGTTTTATTCAAGATCTTCCTCACGATCTTGTTGCTGCGTTTAAATCCACATTAGAAGAAACTCGGCGTGCCAACGTAATACTTCATGTGGTTGATGCTTCCGATGAGTATCATCATGAAAAAATTGATCAGGTGGAAGACATTATTAATGAGATTGACGCAGATGAAATACCCAGTCTCTTGGTAATGAATAAAATTGATCGTTTGGAAAACTTTAAACCAAGAATTGATAGGGACAAGGACGGAAGAATTTATCGTGTTTGGGTTTCGGCTCAAACGTTTGATGGGATTGATCTTTTATATCAAACATTGGCTGAACAGCTTAGTGGTATGATGACACGTGCAAGAATACAGCTTGATGTGAAGGCGGCCTACATTCGTAGTGAAATTTACAATATTGGCTATATACACAATGAAAAGATGGATGATTTTGGGCAGTGGGTACTTGAAATTAACGTTACCAACCACTATCTATCTAAGTTATTACAAAAGCAAGGCGTAAAGCTATTATGGGAACAGAAGTCACAACAGAAGTAATCGATTTAAGCAAGGAGCGGGTTCCATTATTGCCACTTAGAGACGTGGTTGTTTTTCCGCACACAGTGATGCCGCTTTTTGTTGGCAGAAAAACCTCTGTGAATGCAATTACACAGGCCATGGGCACTAATAAATACATTTTTTTAGTGACTCAAAAAGACGAAAAAATTGAAAACCCAACTAATGACGAGTTGTACAGAGTGGGCACACTGGCCACTATTTTACAAATGCTGAAACTACCTGATGGAACTATTAAAGTTCTTGTGGAGGGAGTTAAACGTGCAAAGGTTGAAGAGTTTTTTGATTCTGACGATGGTTTTAGCGAAGTCTTAGTGAATGATTTTATGCTTGAATCTAGTGAAGACACTGAGATTAAAGCCATGATGCGCCTTGCACTTGAAAGTTTTGAGACTTACATTAAACTGAATAAAAAGATACCTGAAGAAGTTGTTAAAGCTTTGCAGGAAATCAGCGATGTGGAGCGTTTTAGTGATGTCATTATTGCTAATTTAAATCTTAAGATCCATGAAAAACAATCCTTATTAGAGGGCGACAGAGCTAAGGATCGATTGGATAAAATACTGTTGGTTATTCAGGGCGAAATCGATATCTTAAGTGCTGAAAGGAAGATCCAATCTCGAGTACGCAAGCAAATGGAATCCAATCAAAGGGATTACTATTTAAACGAACAGATGAAATCCATTCAAAAGGAATTGGGCCAGGCTGAAGATGAAAATGAAATTGAAGACCTTCAATCAAGCATCAATAAAGCGAAAATGCCTAAATTGGTTAAAACTAAAGCACAAAGCGAATTGAAGAAGCTTTCACGCATGTCGTCGCAGTCTTCTGATGCGTCTATCATTCGCACGTACATTGAAAATTTATGCGATGTGCCGTGGAAGAAAAAAACCATTATTAACAAAGACCTTAAGAAAGCACAAAAGATTTTAGATGGTGATCATTATGGTTTAAATAAAGTCAAGGAGCGAATTTTAGAGCACTTAGCTGTACAAACCCGTGTGACACACAATAAAGCCAATATTTTGTGCCTTGTTGGCCCTCCTGGTGTGGGTAAAACTTCCTTGGGTGAGTCGATTGCCAAAGCGGTTAATCGCAAATACGTGCGTATGGCGTTAGGTGGTGTGCGTGATGAGGCTGAAATTCGTGGCCATAGACGTACTTACATTGGCGCAATGCCAGGCTCTATCGTGCAAAAAATGCAAAAAGTGAAGGTTAAAAATCCACTGTTTTTACTTGATGAAATTGAAAAAATGGCTTCTGATTACCGAGGCGACCCATCTTCAGCTATGCTAGAAGTGCTAGATCCTGAGCAAAACCACACGTTTAATGATCACTATTTAGAGGTTGATTACGATCTTTCTCAAGTGATGTTTGTGGCTACGGCTAATTCATTAGATTTGCCACAACCGTTGTTAGATCGCATGGAAATTATCGAATTGTCAGGCTACACTGAGGATGAGAAAGTACAAATTGCCAAGCGTCATTTAGTGGCAAAGGCGATGGAAAACAACGGCATTAAATCAAGCGAGATTGATTTTAAAGATTCAGCGATTTTAGACATTATCCGTTACTATACCCGCGAGGCAGGTGTGCGTAGTTTGAGCCGTACCATTAGTACAATTTGTCGTAAGGTAGTGAAAGAAGTTGTGCTTAAAAAACGCAAAAGTAGAGCGATTATCAATGTTAAAAGTTTAGCAAAATATTTAGGGGTTAAAAAATTCCGCTATGGTTTGGCAGAAGAGCACAATCAAGTGGGTGAAGTCACAGGCCTGGCATGGACATCGGTTGGCGGTGATTTATTAACCATTGAAGCCACTGCTTACAAAGGCAAAGGCAAGCTGAAATACACAGGCCAATTAGGCGATGTGATGAAAGAGTCTATCCAGGCGGCCATGAGTGTTGTGCGTACGCGTGCCAAAGAGCTAAATATTGATAGCGACTTCCAAAACAAGCTGGATATTCATATTCACGTACCCGATGGCTCTACCCCGAAAGACGGGCCAAGTGCAGGCGCGGCAATGTGCACGTCTTTAGTGTCAGTATTAACAGGACGTAAAGTCAAAGCTGATGTGGCCATGACTGGTGAAATTACCCTGCGTGGTGAAATTACACCGATTGGTGGCCTTAAAGAGAAAATGCTGGCTGCACTTCGCGGCGGTATTAAAACCGTGATTATTCCTGATGATAATGAGCGTGAACTTTCTGAAGTTCCTGACAAAATTAAAGGTGAGCTAAACGTGATTAAAGTTAAGTGGATTGACGAGGTGCTGGATATTGCTTTAGAAAAATAATTAGTTAATAAAAAAAGGTGCTTAAAGCGCCTTTTTTTTGAAGAAAAATCGATCTAAGGTCGAATGTAAGAATAGCCCTGTTGCTGTAGTTCGCCAATATGAACCACACCAGAAGGTGTGATGTCTACACCATCTGTTAGTGTTGGAAGATGGCCATTCTTCTTCTTATCTTCTTCTTAAAGCCATTCATAGTATTTTGACAAGCACTAAAAGTAATGTCATTCATCGCCATCTTTTCGACACGACTAGAGTTTTTATTGCCAGTGGTTAAAATGCCTAAGCCTGGGCCGTAAGCCACAATTTCCACATCAACTTTATCAGCACCGTAGTATTTTTGTAAATTGGCCGCATTATTTAGAACGATTTTTTGAATTCTGGCGTCATTTGTGCTGATTTTAATAACGTATTGTGGATTAGCGGCTTGCACGTTTAGTGTGAGTAATGCGAACGTCGCAATACTAAGTAGTATTTTTTTCATGGTATTCCCCCGTAAATTTAAAAGCGACTTTATAACAAAGTCACGATAATTCTACACTTATTTTTTTTAGTTTGGCGTAGTAAAAACCATCAAACTCATGGGTGGGTAGTTGCTGTCTGCCAACAACTGTTTTAATCCCCCAGTCTAGGTCGATCTTAATTTCACTGACATCATCATGACTGTAAAGAAAGTTAGCCATTTGATCTTCATTCTCGGCTTTTAAAATTGAACAGGTGGCATATAAAAGCACACCACCTGGCTTTAGCATCTGCCATAAGTTATCAAGAATGGATTTTTGTAATGCCACCAAAGCAGTGATGTCTTTAGGCTTTCTTAGGAGTTTAATATCAGGATGGCGACGAATAACACCAGTGGCTGAACATGGCGCATCGAGCAGAATTTTATCAAATAATTTACCACCCTTTATGCCCCCTTGCAGGGTGAACCAATCTTGCACTTGGGCGTTGCCTTGTGATAAAACAATATTTTTAATGTTAAATCGATTAATATTTTCTGCTACACGTTGAAGTCTCTCTTCATCGCTGTCTAGTGCGACAATAGTTGATTGTGGCTCTAGTTCACTGAGGTGTGTGGCTTTGCCACCAGGTGCAGAGCAGGCGTCTAAAATCAACTCGTTGGCTTGTGGATCAAGTAAGTTGGCGGCTAGTTGGGCCGAGCAATCTTGTACGTAGCAAGCGCCTTGTTCAAAACTAGGCAATTTAAATACGGATACTGCCTCTTCTAGTACCAATGCTTGTGGTGCAATGTCTACTTGGTAAGAGTCAATACCCAATATTGATAATTCTGCTTGATAGTCTTCAAGGTTGTAATCTGGATGAACACGAATGCTCATGGGTGCTTGAATATTGTTGTTAGCAAATATTTGTTCAAAATAATCAGGGTAATTATTTTTAATTTTTTTAACCAACCAACTTGGGTGTGAATAATGAGTTTGTTTTTGTAGGGAGTCTTTTTGCCGATCTACCTCTCTTAAGATGGCGTTTACCAAGCCTTTAGCCCAAACTTTGTTTAAATCATTTACCACATTAACGGTTTCAAAAATTGCTGCGTGAGTTGCAACATTTGAGTATAAAAGTTGATAAGTACCTAAGAGTAGTAGGCATTGAACATCAAGATTGTCTTTTTCTACTGGGTGTTTTAAAAGCTTTGAAACAATATCATTGAGTTGGTGATAAAACCGAATAGTACCAAATACTAAAGACTTAATGAGCGATAAGTCTTGATGATCTTGTGGAAATTGAAAGGCTGATAGGGATTGCTTGTTTAATACTACTGAGCAAATTGCCTCTAAGGCAATTGCTCGCGTATTGGTACTATTGATATTTTGCAAGTGAGCGTTTTAGTTCTTTTAATAACTCTTTTGGCTTAACATAACCAGGGATGTGGTCACCATTTTCAAAGAAGATAAATGGCGTGCCTGTGACGTTGAGTTTTTTTGCCAGCACTAAGTGATCAATGACTGGGTTTTCGCATTTATTGAGTGGATTATCTTTTTGTATCATACCTCTGTCCATTGCTTGTTTTTGATCGTCGGCACACCAGATAGCAACGGAGCGGTAGTAGGATTTAGTGTTTACACCCGAGCGTGGAAAAGCTAAATACTTCATGGTAATGCCTGATTTATTGAGTGCGACAATGTCTTTGTGTAATTGACGGCAGAAAGGGCAATCCACATCAGTGAACACGTTGATGATGTATTTCTCATCATCGGCTTTGTAGATAACTTTTTCATTGTCAGTTGTTGTGGCAAGTATTTCTTTGGCTAAACTCGATACTCTAGATTGAGTAAGGTTTTTGCGTGTTTTTAAATCAATCACTTCACCTTGAGACAAATAACGACCATCTTCCGAGATGTAGATAACGTCTAATCTTGGCTCTCTTAGAATAACCTCGTACAAGCCTAAAAATGGTGTGGGGCTAATGTCTTCTTTAGTAACATTAGGAAAGTAAGCGTTAAGACCTTTGACAATGTCATTTGTATCGGCTAAAACATTGTTTGAAAAAATGGTTAATAAAATAAATAATGACTTTAACATGGCAAGAAATCTATTGATAAAAATGAATAAATTTTACCTACTTAGGTACAATTGCGCCATTGTATTTATTAAAACATTTATATAGAAGTTATTATGGATTTTTCTCTAACTAATCAAACCGTTCAAAATTTTGACGGTGATTGTGTTGTGTTGTTTTCTTTCTTAGATAAGGTTAACGACGATCAATTCGTTCAGTCGCTCATTGATTTAAATCATTTCAATGCCAAAGTAGGCAAAACACTCAGTCTTAATTTTGTGGATGGCTTTAAGGTCAGTAGAGTGATTGTGTTGGGTTTGGGCGAAGTAACGTTGAGTGCTAAAAATTATGAAAAAGCACTGATTTCATTAATAGACACACTGGAGGGTGAAAAGGTTAAGAGTGCTCTGATAGAAGAAGTTAATGTCGATGGTTACGATCAGTCGTGGATATACAGAACTACCGCCAGAGTCATGCAAAATGCAACCTATCAAATTGAGAAAGTAGGGATTGATAATGAACAAGAAAATGCAATTGAGAGTATTGCTATTCAGTCAAGCAGTGATAATGCGCATGAATTAGTACAAGGACAAGCCATTGCAAATGGTATGGCACTTACTCGACACCTTGGCGATTTGCCTTCAAATATTTGCACACCTACTTATTTGGCAAACACTGCACAATCCTTGGCCAAAGAGTTCGGTTTAGATTGTGAGGTGTTGGAAGAGTCTGATATGTCAAAGCTAGGCATGAATTCTTTATTGTCGGTTTCTAAGGGTTCGATAGAGCCACCTAAGCTGATTAGCTTAAGTTATGTTGGTAATGGAGATGCCAAACCAATTGTATTAGTTGGTAAAGGCGTAACTTTTGACAGTGGCGGTATTTCGTTAAAGCCAGGTGCTGGCATGGATGAGATGAAATACGACATGTGTGGTGCAGCATCCGTGCTCGGCACAATGCGCGCTGTAGCAGAGATGAAGTTTAAAGTTAACCTTACCATTGTGGTGCCAACGGTTGAGAACATGCCAGCGCACAACGCCTCAAAACCGGGTGATGTGGTCACAAGTATGTCAGGCCAAACCATTGAAATTCTAAATACCGATGCCGAAGGGCGTTTGATCCTGTGTGACGCACTCACTTACGTTGAAAAATTCAACCCCGAGGTGGTGATTGACGTAGCCACATTAACAGGAGCGGTTATTGTTGCGTTGGGAAAACACAACAGTGGTTTGATGAGTAACGACCAAGCCTTGGCTGATGGTTTAATCAGTGCGTCAAAAATAGCATTGGATGGTGCTTGGCAACTACCGATTGAAGATGAATACGACGAGCAGTTAAAATCAAATTTTGCTGACATGGCTAATATTGGTGGGCGTGAGGCTGGCACCATTACAGCGGCTTGTTTCTTAGCACGCTACAGCAAGGATTATCGCTGGGCGCATTTAGACATTGCAGGCACGGCTTGGGTAAGCGGCAGTAAAAAAGGCGCAACAGGACGTCCTGTGCCGTTATTAACACAATACATTATTGACAGTGTTTAGGAAGGTTTGTGTCAGATTTTGAAAACGTTACCGTTGTAAAAGAGGCTAATATTTATTTTGACGGGAAAGTGACCAGTCGTACGATAGAGTTTGCCGATGGCTCTAAGAAAACACTGGGCATTATGATGCCAGGGGATTATGAATTTGGTACCGATGATAACGAGCTAATGGAAATTCAAGCCGGTGAGATGAATGTATTATTGCCGGGTGAGAATAAATGGCAAACTTTTACAAAAGGCACGTCATTCAAAGTACCTAAAGATTCCAGATTTAAATTAGAAGTCAAATCAGTGACTGATTATTGCTGTTCGTACTTTTAAGTATTACGATCAAGCCAAACACCCAAACCTTGGGCACAGATTTCTAAATCGCCTTTAAACAGCCTAACCTGTTGCGACTCATCCAGAGTAACGCCATGGTTGCTAGCGATCGTTAGCAGATAGTCCAACAAGTGTTCTTTTATGGTTTTGTGTCTGGATTCACTTTGTTTTAATTGCTTAGCAATATCAACAAATCCATCGATGTGTTGGATTAACATATCAGCAGAATTTTGGGTAAATTCTATTCGATTAAAATGCGTTAGGTAGGCGTATTTAGGATTAAGATTCATTAAATGTTTAATGGTATTTTTCCAAGTGTCTGGGTCAAATTGCACTGGCGTGGTCGGTGGGAAAATTAACTCTCCTTGATCGGTATCAAACTCTCGATAGCTTACTCCAAGCGTGTCACCACTAAACACACCACGAGAAGTCTCATCCCAAATGCACACATGATGGCGCGCATGTCCAGGTGTGTCGATAAATTTTAGTACTCGATTGCCAAGAGTAATTTCATCACCATCTTGAGCAACGACGATTCGATCTTTAGGAATTGGAATTAAATCTCCTAGAAATTGCTTAAAGAATAATTCGCCGTAAACGTCAATCACCCCTTTACGTAATTTTGATGGATCAGCTAAATGTTGTGCACCACGTTCGTGCACATAAACAGTCGCATTAGGTAAATGCTTGATGATTTCACCCGCTCCACCTGCATGGTCAAGGTGAATGTGCGTGAGTAAGACATAGTCAACATTTTCATGTTTGATGCTTTTAGCATCAAGCGTGGCGAGTAGTGTTGGTACGGATAAATAACAGCCGGTATCAACAAACGCGGCACGACCTTCATCTTCAATCAGGTAAGCGGCGACAAAGTCTTTGCGCATGTGTTCGGTGTCAATACAAGTAACACCAAAATCAAGTTCATGGTAAATGGGTTTCATACTTTATATTATGTATAAAAAAACCGCCCATAAAGGCGGTTTTTTTAACAATTAAACAAATGACTTAGAAGTCGCCCTCTGCGCCACCATTTTGAATACGAGTAATCACACGTTGAACCTCTAGTGCTTTGTCAAGCAAGTAGTCTGGTAATGGTGCACCACCGTAAATCATTGCATTCATGTCTAATGTGTAAATCCATCTTTGACCTTGCTTATCTTCAATCAACGCTAATCGACAAGGTAAGTAAGCCGAGAATGCATCTGAATGCTCAACCATCGTCATCGCAGTACGCGGTGCACAGTATTGGTAAATTTTAAGGAATCTTTGAGCCTTGAAATCTGCATGTCCTTTTGTTACACCAGGAGCATTAGTTTGTAATTCAACCATTTCTGATAAAGGCAACATGCCTACAGAGCGGATGCCTTCTTCAGTTGCGATACTTTCCATTGCTTCTTCAACATCTTCGTTAGTGACATCATCAGCCACCTTAACACGTACAATTGAGGCCATGGTGATATCACCAGTCTCTAATAAAGTGTTGGCCATTGGCATATAAACTTTAGCCATCGATTCTGGATGTAGTGTTGGTGAGATTACCTCACTAATAATTTTTCCAGTAACGCCATTATATTTTACTTGTAGTGATACGCCGTAATAAATAGCGATTGCACCGATAACAATCAGCACCCACTTAACTATATTAATAACTCCACTCATTTTCTACTCCCCTTTTTTTAATTAATAATAATAAGAACTTCGGATTTTATCACTCCTTTTGCTTAGTGTGGGTGAATATTAACCTAAACTCTTAAGCCGTTAAAGACGATATTGGTTAGGCTGACCACGCCGACAATCTTGCCATTGTCTAATACTGGGCAACGAGACAAGCCAAAATTCGTGAGTAACTCCGCACAATAACGAATGTCCATGTCAGGATGAACCGACATGACAGGCTTGTTCATAATTTCATAAATATTAACTCGATCAAGTGCGCGGTCTTTTGCAATTACTTTGGATGCAATATCGGCAATCAATACCACCCCATATTCATCGTAACCATGAGATTTTTCAACTAAGAGCATTTTAGTTTTTTTGTGTTGCATGTCACTCAATGCATTGTGAACAGTGCATTTACTGTCCACAATATCAACTTGTGTCCACATTACGTCTTTAACTAAAGTTGGTGCTGTCTGTTTAGACTTCTGTGTATCGTTTGTCATATCTTTTCCTCCACGGTGTTTTCTAGTGCTTCTATTTGATGCATTATCCCAACTGCATCCTCTACATCAATTTGAAAAGCAATTCCTTCTTTGGCATTGCTTTCAAAATCTCCTGCCTTGGCAACACTTTCTAAAATAGCTCTAGCAAGGTGTTGTTCGACAAGTAGTAATAATACGTCTCTTGGTGTTTCTAGGCTTAACCCTAGAAATGTTTTGGTGTGTTCGAGTCCTTCACCTCTGGCCTGAGAGATAATGGTCGACCCAGTTGCGCCTTCTTGTCTGGCCGCTTCAAGGATACGGTCAGTTTTATCGCTGTCAACAAAGGCAATGATTAGTTTGAAATGCATGATTCCTCCTTTTTATTGTTCATGTTTTGTTTGTGGTTCTTTAGGGTTAAGAAATTTACTCAGTTGCACATAGGCCATCACGCTTATGATTGGGAATAAAGAAGCAAAGGCAATAAGGCCAAATCCATCAATGAGCGGATTTCTACCCTCGATGGTACTTGAGAGACCCAATCCTAATGCTACAATGATTGGCACAGTAACAATGGACGTGGTCACACCGCCTGAATCGTAAGCTAAAGCAATGATGTTTTTAGATGAAAAATAAGTTTGCATTAGTACTACCATATAACCACCAATGATAAACCAATGCAGTGGCAATCCTGTAACAATTCTAAAACTCCCTAATGCAATACCAATCGCCACGCCAATTGCCACAACAATTCGTAGTGGCCAAATTTTGATAAATCCACCTGAAACTTGGTTGGCCTTAATAGCAACGGCTAACAATGAAGGTTCGGCAATGGTGGTGGCAAATCCGATACTGGCAGCAAAAATATAAACCCAATAATAATTTGTCCAATGAGTGTTATTACCAATAAAATTTTGATCAGTGAGTTGCACTGCCATTAATTTTCCTAATGGAAATAAAGCTTTTTCAAGGCCCATTATCAACAGTGTTAGGCCAATCCAAACCAAGATAAAACCAACAATAATGCGCTTTACTTGAGGTATTTTTTGTTTTAAGATGATGCTTTGAAAGCCGAACAATACTAAGGCAATAGGAGCAACGTCCCAAAATATCTCAATGAATGGCTGTAGTAAGTTCATTGCAAAATCCCGAATATCATGACGGCAATGATGGGCAATAATGAAGCGATGGCAATTAGGCCAAAGCCGTCTGTAAGTGGGTTGCGTTCACGAATACTGCTACTTAACCCTACTCCTAGTGCAGTCAACAGAGGCACAGTAATTGGCCCTGTGGTTACACCACCAGAATCATAAGCGATGCCAATGATGAAGTCTGGCGCAAAAAAAGTGGTAATAATAACCAGTAAATAGCCGCCAATAATTAACCGATATATTGGCCAACCTTTCAAAATTTTTAGCACCCCAATAACGACGGCAACTCCAACGGATATGGCCACGGTGTATCTTAAGGTTTGCGCGTAATGATTAAGTTGTGTTTGGTCATGGATAATGCCACCGTGTTGTGCAACTTTGGCCGCTTCGTTAGCCATTACAATCAGGTCTGGCTCTGCCACGGTTACTCCGAAACCGAGCGCGAAGGAAAAGATAAGTAGCCAAGCAACCGAGCCTTTTTTTACAAAGGCGTACGCCAGTGTTTCACCGATAGGGAATAGACCCAGTTCAAGGCCGTAGATAAATAAAGTTAATCCTAATAGAATAAACACAGTGCCAAGCATAATTTCAGCTAAATTGGGTATGTTTTGCTGCAGAACTACAATTTGAAAAAAAGCAATCACCAGTACAATAGGGGTTAAACCCTTTGCGCTATTAGTTAAATTGTTAATAAACTGCTGAACAGTTTTTTGCATAAAGGATTCTAGACTTGTGTTATTTTATGGATGCACTGAATTATAATACTAGGCCATGAGTAACGTCGTATTAATTAATGGAAAAAAACAATCAAGGTTGAGCGTGTTTAATCGTGCCATACAGTTTGGAGATGGTTTATTTGAGACTTGTTTGGTAAAAGATGGAAAGCTGTTATTTTGGCCTCAGCATTTTTCTAGATTGGAAAAAGGGCGTAAAAAATTAAAAATTAATCAAGTTGAGTCAGCACTATGGCTTAAAGATGTGGCTAAGGCACTGTCTATTTCTAAGCTCGATAACGCAATTGTAAAAATTATTCTTTCTCGCGGGGAAAGTCTAAGAGGTTATGGATTTGATAAAAGCATACTGCCCACTCGAATTGTTCTTGTTGCTAACGTCCCTGATCAGATCCCAGAACAATATTCATTAACATTATGTCAAAGCGGTTATGCAACAAATCGATCATTGGCAGGCATTAAACATTGCAATAGGCTTGAACAGGTGCTGGCCAGATCAGACATGAGTGCCAATGAATGCATTATGTTGGATGAAAATGCTTGTGTTATTTCCACAACGCAAGCCAATATTTTTGCGATTAAATCAGGCACTCTATTGACACCGTCTTTAGATGAGTGCGGTATCGAAGGTACTCGGCGTGAGATTGTTCTTCAAATTGCTCGTGAGTTGAGTTTGCAAGTTGAAGTGGGCACATTATCCATTGCTGAATTATTAGAAGCCGATGAAGTGTTTATCAGCAATAGTGTAATTGGCCTTAAGTCAGTTAGTCGTATCAATGAGCAGTCTTTTGATTTACACACAACCACTGAAAAAATTAAACACGCTTTCGTGTCTTTGCAAAACATTAGTGGCTCATCGCAAACTTTTAAATCAAAAAATCGTATTCTAGGCTGGATTGCCGTATTTACCGTGTTTGTTATTGTTGGATGGCTTTATTCAGTCAAAGACGTGCAGGTGAATAAGTCAACAATTTATCGGTTGTCTTCAGGATCAACCATTCACACAATTGCCACTGAATTGGAAAATTTGAATTACATTCAATCCAGTCGTTATTTCATTTTTTTGGCTAAATTACTTAAATTAGACGATCAGTTAAAATTTGGTTATTACGAACTAACGCCCAACATGAGTCTTAATACGTTGCTTGATAATTTTTCCTTAGCTACGGTTGCCACAAGACAAATAACCCTTATTGAAGGGAAAACAATTCAAGATTATTATCAGCAATTAAGTAATAATTCAGTTCTTGAACATCGGAGTAATTTTTATCAAATTATGAGCCTACTTAACATTAGCCCTCCTTATGAGGGAAATTTTTGGCCAGATACTTATCGGGTTAATTATGGAGATAGCGTGCTTAGTGTTTTAAAAAGAGCCAACAAAATAATGCAGGAAAAGCTCAACACTGCATGGCAAGGCAGGCAAAAAAATTTAGTTTTAAAAAATGCGGATGAGGTATTAATTCTAGCTTCTTTGATTGAAAAAGAAACCGCGCATCACGAAGAAAAATCTCAAATTGCAGGTGTTTTTATGAATCGTTTGCAAAAAGGCATGCGTCTGCAGACCGACCCTAGCGTAATCTACGCTTTAGGAAAAAACTATCGTGGCCGATTAAGTAAGAAAGATTTGAGCATCAATAGTCCTTACAACACTTATCGAAATAAAGGCTTGCCACCTAGTGCTATTGGTTCAGTGGGTTATGAATCATTAAATGCAGCCACCCATCCGCTTGCAACTGAGGCACTTTATTTTGTTTCAAAAAAAGATGGTACGCATGCTTTTGCTAAAACTTATCAACAACATAGACGCAATATCAAAAAATATTTAAATTAAAATGTCGAGTATGCAAAAAGGAAAATTTATCACCATTGATGGTGTTGAGGGCGCAGGTAAGAGTACACAGATTACTTTTATTTGTGATTACTTAAAGAGTAAAGGCATTAACGTGGTACTTACTCGTGAGCCTGGTGGTACAGAGTTGGGCGAGAAGATTCGCACGTTACTACTCAATCCAGAAACTAAATCAATGCATTCAGATACGGAATTGTTATTAATGTTCGCAGCTAGAAATGAGCACATTAACGCAAAAATTAGGCCACTTTTGCAAGCCGGCGATTGCGTGCTCAGTGATCGATTTACTGATGCTTCTTATGCTTACCAAGGCGGTGGAAGAGGTTTGGACATGAGGCGTATTGCTGAATTAGAAAGTTGGGTATTGCAAGATTTTGTTCCGGACATGACCCTGTTATTAGATGTGCCAGTTGAATTAGGCATGTCGCGTGTTGAATCACGAGGCAAGAAAGATCGCATTGAGCTTGAAGATATAGATTTTTTTAATAGAGTGAGAGAATCCTATATTTCTAGATCTAAGCAGTTTCCAGACCGTATTAAGCTGATTGATTCTTCAAAAACGGTGGAACACACCACACAGCAAATTAAAGTTATTTTAGATTTATTATGATTCTTCCTTGGCATAAAAAACCGTTTGCAAAACTTAAACAAATGATTGATCAGAATCATTTGCCCCATGCACTACTCATTACCGGCAGTGAGAAAATAGGGAAGTTTGAACTGATGCAACAATTGGTAAAAACACTGCTGTGTGAAGACCAAACTTGCGGTCAATGTGCCTTGTGTCGCTCTATTGCTAAAGACAACCCAAAGCAGGTTCTGGACGATTCTGTTCTGATCCGTCGCTCCCATTATCCTAATATGGTGTATTGCCGTACCGAGATTAATGACAAAGGTGTGGAATCGAAAAACATTAGAATTGATCAGATTCGTGCCTTTTGTGATGCACTTAATAAAACAGCCGATAACTTGCAGATCGGTGTTTTGTTTTACGCCGATCAAATGAACATCCTTGCTGCCAATAGTTTGTTAAAAACCTTAGAAGAACCTAGAGAAAATACACTCATTATTCTATTGGCGCATAATTTAAAAAACTTACCCGCTACGATTGTATCTCGCTGTCAGAGTGTACACATACCTCCCGCCTATGATCAGGAGACTAAAGCTTGGCTTACACAGCACATTGGCAAAGCACAAAATACAGATTTAGACGTAGTGCAATTATTAGAGCATACCCACGGCGTACCATTTAAAGCACTTTCAGAACTTTCTGGAGATGGGTTTATTCATTACCAACATTGGCAAAATCAGTTGCTAGACATCGCTGTTCATCCTTTAATGATTAATCAATTGGAAGATTTTGAGGGTAATGAAGTTGAAGTATTAAATTGTTTACAAAATTTAATAATTGAGGGGATCAGACTCAAAACCTTGAATCATGAAGGTGGGTTGATAGAGCTGAATAAAGTGGTTAAAGAGGTTAATTCTGATTTTTTATTTAGGTTGTTAGACGATGTTTATCATGCCATTAGCTTGTCAAAAACTACAGTCAATATCAAATTATTATTGGATAATGTTTTGATTGTGTGGTCGCACATTACTCACTTAAAGCGCTATCCACAAATTACCAGTACATAGAAAGGAGTTATTACATGAGTCAATCGGATATTTTATTTGAACAAGCCAAAGCAGTTATTCCGGGTGGGGTTAATTCGCCCGTTAGAGCATTTAATGGTGTGGGCGGTAACCCTATTTTTTTTACTCGTGGGGAGGGAGCTTATTTATTTGATGTCGATGACAAAAAATACATAGATTACGTTGCTTCGTGGGGTCCAATGATCTTAGGTCATGCTAATAAAGCAGTTATTGATGCGGTAAAAGACACATTAGAAAAAGGTTTGGGATTTGGCGCACCCACTGAAATAGAAACCACTTTGGCTAAAAAAGTTTGTGAACTGGTTCCTTCAATAGAATTAGTGCGAATGGTAAGCTCTGGCACAGAAGCAACCATGAGTGCTATTCGTTTGGCTCGTGGATACACCAATCGAGATAAAATTATTAAGTTTGAAGGGTGTTATCATGGCCATTCAGATTCGCTATTGGTCAAGGCAGGTTCAGGCGCATTAACATTGGGTGTACCAACTTCCCCAGGTGTGCCTGCGGCATTGGCTGAGCACACACTAACATTAGAATACAACAACATTAACCAAGTTCGTGAAGCATTGAATGAAGTTGGGTCGGAAGTGGCCTGCATCATTGTAGAGCCAGTAGCAGGTAATATGAACTGCATCCCGCCGGTTGATGGATTTTTACAAGGATTGCGCGAAGTTTGCGATGAACACGGCGTGGTACTTATTTTTGACGAAGTAATGACTGGATTTCGAGTTGCACTTGGCGGTGCACAAGCTTATTACGGAGTGAAGCCAGATTTAACCACCTTAGGTAAAGTCATTGGCGGTGGTTTACCCGTGGGTGCGTTTGGCGGTAAGCGTGAAATCATGGAGTGCATTGCACCACTTGGCCCTGTTTATCAAGCTGGAACGCTTTCAGGAAACCCTATGTCGATGTCAGCAGGTTTGGCAATGTTAAACGCCCTATCAGCGGATAAGGGTTTTTATCAAAATTTAAATGAAAAAGTACAAAAACTAACGGATGGAATCGTAGTTAAAGCCAAGGAAAATAATATTAGCATGACGGCTAATGTGGTTGGTGGTATGTTCGGTTTGTTTTTTACCGATGCTGATTTAGTTACTAATTTTAATCAGACATCGCAATGTGATGTAGAACGCTTTAAAAAATTCTACCACCTAATGTTGGATGAAGGTATTTACATGGCGCCTTCCGCTTATGAAGCAGGCTTTGTGTCAAATGCACATACGGATAAAGATATTCAAGCAACGATTGATGCAGCAGAGCGCGTATTTGTTAAATTATGAAGATTGATGTTATTGAATCAGAGTTAAACGAGGCGCAAACTACCCTCGAAAAATTTGACAATAACATCACTATTTTTGGTTCTGCACGCACCATTCAAGATGACCCTTTAGCCAAAATCGCTTATCAATTAGGCAAGTCTTTGTCTGACGGCGGGTTTAATGTTTTAACTGGTGCTGGGCCGGGCATTATGCAGGCTGCTAACCATGGCGCGTTTGAAGGAAAATCTAAGAGCATTGGCCTAAATATCAAATTACCAAAAGAGCAAACACCAAACCCGTACTTGGATGAGTGCTTGACGTTTGAACATTTCTTTACTCGTAAAGTCATGCTGATTAAGTATGCCGATGCTTGTGTTTTTTTCCCAGGTGGATTTGGCACTGCCGACGAGTTGATGGAAATCTTAACGTTAGTGCAAACAAGAAAGGGCAAACAGATTAAAATTTTGTTATTTGATTCAGCATTTTGGACACCTTTACTAGCTTGGTTTGATACTTTGAAAGATAATCAATATATTAATCCAACAGACTTAACATCATTTGAAATGGTGGATAGTGTTGAACAAGTATTGGAGATACTCGAGGCGTAATATGGCATTGGCAATTTTTGATTTAGATAAAACACTCATTGACGGAGATAGTGATTTTCTCTGGGGTGAGTTTATGAGTGAGATTGGTGCAGTTGACTCCAACTCCTACCAAAAGAAAAATCAGTATTTTTTTGATGAATATGCCAAAGGTAAATTAGACATTAATGAGTATTTAGAATTTTGTTTAGAGCCACTTTCTCAACACTCCATATCAACACTAAATGCTTGGCATAAAGATTTTATGCAGCAAAAAATCCAACCCATTGTATTACCTAAAGCGCAAGCAGTAGTGGACGATCATAAAGCCAAGGGTGATAGAGTATTGGTCATTACAGCAACCAACCGTTTTGTAACTGCACCTATTGTTGCCGAATACGGCATTGATGATTTACTGGCCACAGAGCCAGAAATAAAAGATGGCAACTACACGGGCTTAGTAGAAGGAGAGCCTTGTTTTCAAAAAGGCAAGATTACTCATCTTAATCAGTGGCTTGCCAAAACTGGAGAGAGTTTAGAGGGTACTTATTTTTATTCAGACTCGCACAATGATCTGCCAATGCTAGAGTTGGTTGATCATCCTGTTGTTGTGCATGGTGATGATACTTTACAGGAAATAGCCAAAGAGAGGAGCTGGCCAAGCTTAGACTGGCGTTAAATTTCAGGCAATAAAAAACCTCCAGAAGGAGGTTTTTTATTGCTGTCTATAAGATAAAAAGACGACGCAAAAATTACATGTATAAGTGGTGGTCACCAGTTGCAGCCTCATCAAAGTAGGATGCAGCACCTGCAAATTCAACACCATCAATAAAGTCTTCTTTATTAAAACCAAATAATTCAACGGTCATTTCACAAGCAATGAATTTAACGTCAAATTCTTGACACATGTCTCTAAGGTCTTCTAATTTAGCCACACCGTGTTTGGCCATGGTTTTTTTCATTAGCCACGTTACTAACGCTTCAGTGCCTGGAATACTCCATAGAATGTTAGGAATTTTTGGACCAAAGTTAATTTTTTGCAACCATTTAGGACCAAAAGGCATTTTCATTGGCATGCCAGGGTTTCCTAGTGGTGAAACGCGTAATTTAGACGTGTCTTTTAATAAAAGATTTAATCCGTAGAATGTAAAGAAAATAGTAACTTCTTTATCCATTGCCACACCAGTAGAGGCGATAATGAAAGGAGGAAACGCCCAATCAAAAGTACCTTTAGTGGCGATAATAGTCATTTTGTTGTTGTCTGACATATTCTCCTCCTTGGATAACTAGCGTTTAAACTTTCTCAATAGTGAAAACGTATTTACCACCGTCTTCAACATTAGAAATTAATTTGTTGCCAGTTTGATTGCAGAATGCTTCAATGTCTTTTACAGAACCAGCATCTGTTGAAATAACCTCTAAGACTTGACCAGCGCTCATTTTACTTAGTTCTTTTTTAGTTTTTAAAATTGGAAGTGGGCAGTTTAAGCCTGATGCATCTAAAGTTTGGTCAGCCATGGTAAGCTCCTTGTGTAATTTAATTTGAAAAAACATATTAGAAAAAACTAATAAGTCTGTGTATTTTAATCGTTCACAGGCCAATAGTCAAATATAATGACTTCATGATAAAGATTTTAACCTTGTTTATTTTAATGCCATTGTGGGTATTTGCACTCAGTGTGCCTGAGTTGGAGCTTTCTGAGTCTTTAAGTGAAAAGAAACGTGGCCATGAGTTTTTGCAGTTACTTTGGGATACTGGCTCGATTGTTGAGGACATCGAAATTCAAACCTACCTTAAAGATTTAGGCCATGAACTAACCACTTACAGCGAAAATCCAGATAAACACTTTGGATTTTTATTGCTTGATGACAGCAGTATTAATGCTTTTGCAGGGTCTTATGGTTATATTGGTATACACACGGGCATGTTGCTCAGTTCAGATTCAGAATCTGAATTAGCAGGAGTACTGTCGCATGAAATATCGCACGTTACTCAAAATCATTTGAATCGATTCAGCGAAAAAACCGACAAACAAACTTATCTGCTGGTGGCTGGCATGTTGGCCGCTGTATTGGTTGATGATTCCAACACCTCTCAGGCCATTGCCGCCTCAACGGTGGCAGGCGCTGCTCAGCAAAGCATTAACTTTACTAGAGAGCATGAGTGGGAAGCCGATCGAATAGGCACAAACATGTTGACCAAGTCTGGTTTTGACCCTCAAGGCATGGCACATTTTTTTGAAAAATTAAAAGACAATTCCAGTGCCGAGGAGTTTTTGCGTTCACACCCGTTGAGTATTAATCGAATCTCTGATAGTCTGCAGCGTTCAGCTAGAATGTCGGGCAATTACAGGAAGGACTCCTTTGAATACTTAACCGCTAAGGCTAGGCTCTATTATCATAAGAATGGGCGTATTAAGTTAGAGCAGGATGATATGCTGACGCATTACATGCAAGCTTATCATGCATTTGAGCAGCAAAATTATAAAACCGCACAACAAAATATTAATAAGCTATTTCTTATTGATTCATCTAAACCAAGCTACATTCTTGCAGGGCGAATCGCCTCTAAGTTGGGCGATGTTCAAACCGCTCAGCAGTATTTTAATCAAAATAATTTAAATCAAGACGACGAGGCAAGCCTTTATTATGCGGCTCAATCTTATCTTGAAAACCAACAAGAAAAGCGGGGTATTGCTGTTTTAAAATCTTTCTTAAGGGTAAACACAGTAACCGCACAGTCTCATCAGTTATTATCTTCACTTTACGTTAAAAATGGAGACCTTGATCGTTCTCACATTCAAAGTGCAAAAGCGCTGGTTGTGAAGGGTAAGTTTGCCAAGGCGATTCAGCAATATGAGCGTGCAAAATCCATAACGAGCAATCAAGATTTGTACGATGTACTAACCGTTAAAATTGAACAACTGCAACAAACCCTTGATTTGTACAAAGATTTAGCAAAATAGATTTAGACTTTTAAGCGCCGACTACCGTTACACCGGTTGGTGTGCCGAGCAACAATACATTAGCACCGCGATTAGCGAATAAGCCGTTTGTTACCACTCCAACAATGCTATCTAGTTCTGTTTCTAAAGCTTTAGGATCGGTAATTTTTAACCCTTCAACGTCTAAAATCAAATTGCCATTATCGGTAACAAAATTTTCACGAACAAAAGGCGTACCACCAATGCGACGAGTGATTTGGTGTTTAACATAGTTTGCCGCCATCGGAATCACTTCAACCGGCAATGGGAAGTCACCCATAGTTTTTACAAATTTTGATTCATCTGCGATACACACAAATTTATCGGCCACTGCTGCTACGATTTTTTCACGAGTGAGTGCGCCACCACCACCTTTAATCAGGTTTAGGCCATCATCGGACTCATCGGCACCATCGATATAGACGGATATTGCCTCCACTTCATTGAGATCAAACACCTTAATACCATGACCTTCTAAACGTTCAGCAGTAGCAACAGAACTGGCAACGCAACCTTTTATATCATCCTTCATGGTTGCCAATGCATCGATGAAAAAATTTGCTGTTGAACCGGTACCCACGCCTATAATAGTGTCTTTTACGACAAATTTAAGCGCCTCTTGTGCCACGGCAAACTTCATTTCGTCTTGAGTCATAATTCGCTCCATAAATTCTATAATATTCAAACAATTATACTATGAAAAAAATCATTCTTGCCAGTAACAATAAGGGGAAAATCGCAGAATTCAACACTATGTTGAACGGTATTTACCAAGTAGTATCCATGTCAGATATGCAAGTAGAAGAAGTCCCGGAAACAGGCTTGACCTTTGTTGAAAATGCATTGATTAAGGCTAGAAATGCATCAGAACAATCGGGTTTGCCAGCACTCTCTGATGACTCAGGTATTGTGGTGGATGCACTGAATGGCGAACCGGGTATTTATTCGGCACGCTATGCGGGTAATCATGGCGATGATGAGGCCAATACCCAAAAACTATTGGATCAGATGCGTGCCATTCCTGAGGGTGAGCGTGCTGCTCGATTTTGGTGTGCTATTGTCTTTGTGGAGCATGCGAATGACCCAACACCCATTATTATTCAGCGTGGCTGGGAAGGTGAAATCTTACGTAAAAAGGTAGGGGAGAATGGTTTTGGTTATGATCCAATTTTTTATGTACCTACCCATGGTTGTGCATCGGCTGAATTATCGTCAGAAATTAAAAACACTCTCTCGCATCGAGGTCGGGCACTCACTGCATTACTTAAAGAACTAAAAGCTTGCTAGTACTACCGCCGTTATCGCTCTATATCCATTACCCATGGTGTGTTAAAAAATGCCCTTATTGCGACTTTAATTCCCACGAAGGTGAAGATAGGAATGGCTACATTGAGGCGCTACTGAAGGACCTTGATAAAGATTTAAAATACGTCCAGGGTCGATCAATTTATTCTATTTTTATTGGTGGCGGCACCCCGAGCTTAATGAGCGCAGAGGAACTCAGTGAATTATTTATTGGTTTACAATCAAGACTCAGCTTCGATCAGAATATTGAAATCACCCTAGAGACTAATCCTGGCACCTTTGAGATTGAAAAATTCAAAGCTTTTAAAGACGTCGGTATTAATCGATTATCGATTGGTGTGCAGTCTTTTCAAGACCATCACCTTAGCGCATTAGGACGCATTCATAGTGCCAAAGAGGCAAGTAAGGCTTGCACCTTTGCCGGCCAGATATTTGATAATTTTAATATTGATTTAATGTACGGTTTAGAAGGGCAAAGTATTGACAGTTGTTTGTCAGATCTTAATCAGGCAATGGATTTGAATCCACAGCATATTTCATTTTATCAGCTCACCATTGAGCCCAATACCTTGTTTGCAAAATTCCCGCCAGCGT
>JAPYOZ010000004.1 GCA_029941485.1 Gammaproteobacteria bacterium
TCTTTTTATCGTTCATTAGAATCTTACAAAAAGTCTTTTGCTAATCAAAGTGATATTCTAGTGTTAAACCCTAATACTGAATTTTTTCGTCACTTTAATCCAGAAGTTAAGCCAAAGTAATGGGTGTTTGGCAATTGCCTGAAGGAATTGATGAACTGATTGGTGCTGAGGCAATAGCATTTGAATCCGTTCGTCGTCAGCTTTTAGATCTATATGCGGACAAAGGCTTTGGTTTGATTATTCCACCAATGGTTGAGTACGTAGAGTCATTGTTATTAACTTCCGACTCAGTTGATCAAAAGACCTTTAAATTTCTAGATTCTGTTAGCGGAAAAATGCTCGGTGTGCATGCTGACATCACTCCTCAAATTGCACGTATTGATGCAAAATCTGGCAGTGAAAATATTGCAAAATATTGCTATATCAATGCTATTTTACAAACCAAAGCGGATGATTTTTACGCTTCTCGATCGCCGATTCAAGCCGGTGCTGAACTTTATGGATCGGAAGATGTATCAGCAGACATTGAAGTCATTGAGTTGATGCTCGACAGTCTAAAACTATTATCAATTAATTCAATTGTACTGAGTCTCGGTAATGTGGCTATTTTTAATGCAATGATTGAACAGGAGTCGCTATCGAACGAACAAATATCGCAATTAAAACAAATTTTTGTTAGACGCTCTACACCAGATTTAAATGTGTTTTTAAACAATAACGCATTGAGAAGTGCGGATCAATTTTCCCAATTAATGAAACTAGAAGGTGATGCGAGTATCTTAGATGAAGCGTTAGAAGTTTTTAAAGATTTGCCTAAGGCTAAATCAGCGGTTGAAGATTTAATCAAAATTAACAATCAGTTGGATATTGCTAATATTAAGGTAATTGTTGACCTTGCTGAATTAAGGGCTTATGAATATCACACAGGCGTTGTGTTTTCTGCTTACAATGAGAATTATTCAAAAGCACTAGCACAAGGCGGTCGATACAATGGACTGAGTGAATCTTTTGGTCAATCAAGGGCAGCAACCGGTTTTTCATTTGATTTAAAGTTTTTATCTCAAACAAAATAATTAGGAACTAAAAAAGTATGTCAAAAAATGTAGTAATCATTGGTACACAATGGGGTGACGAAGGCAAAGGTAAAGTAGTGGATTTAATTACCGATAAAGTATCCAGTGTGGTGCGCTTTCAAGGCGGTCATAATGCAGGCCATACTTTGGTGATTGATGGTCAAAAAACCATCCTTCATTTAATCCCTTCAGGCATCTTACGTGAAAGCGTTGAATGCTTAATTGGCCATGGCGTGGTGTTATCTATGTCTGCACTGATTAAAGAATTGGGCGAGTTAAAAGTAGCCGGCGTTGATGCCAAAGCGCGTTTGAAAATATCTCCGGGATGTCCATTGATTATGCCGTATCACATTGCATTGGATAATGCACGTGAAGTTAAACGTGGCAAAGCAGCCATTGGCACAACTGGAAACGGTATTGGCCCTGCTTATGAAGATAAAGTTGCTCGCCGTGGTTTACGCGTAGGCGATCTTCTGGATGAGGCAGCTTTCGCAACCAAATTAAAAGAGGTGATGGAATACCATAACTTTGCACTCACTAACTATTATGGTGTTGATGCTGTGGATTATGAAACAACTCTAGCGGAAGCATTAGAGCAAGCTAAGGTTGTCAGACCGATGATTACCGATGTGACTGAGCAAATCCATCAACACATTGCTAATAATGAAAATGTATTGTTTGAAGGTGCACAAGGTGCTTTATTAGATATTGACCAAGGCACGTATCCATTTGTAACTTCATCCAATACAACCTCTGGTGGTGCAGTTACCGGTTCCGGTGTAGGTGTAACCGACATTGACTACGTGGTTGGTATTGTTAAAGCTTATACCACGCGTGTTGGTGGTGGCCCATTCCCAACAGAATTGGTTTACGATGTAGAAACTGATAAAGGTGATGCCATTGGTAAAGCATTGGGCACCGTAGGTTGTGAGTTCGGTGCAACCACAGGTCGTCAACGCCGTTGTGGTTGGCTAGACATGGTTACACTTAATCGTTCATTCAAACTGAACGCAGTAACGGGTATCTGCTTAACCAAACTTGATGTTTTGGATGACTTGGAAAGTATTAAGGTTTGTATTGCTTACAATCTTAACGGCACGCAAATTACCACACCGCCGTACGATGCACAGGGTTATGCAGATGCACAACCAATCTATATTGAAATGCCAGGCTGGAAAACTTCAACCATTGGCACCTCTTCATTTGACTCACTACCAATTGAAGCGCAAAACTACATTCGCAAGATTGAAGAACTTTCTGGTTTACCTGTTGATATTTTATCAACTGGCCCCGATCGTGATGAAACCTTGATTCTTAATCACCCATTCGACGAGTAATTAATGTCTGACCCTCACCATAAGAGAGAATCGGAAAAATACGATAATCCGATTCCCTCTAGGGAATATATTCTTAGTTTTATTAAAAAGAAAGCCCTAACTAAACACGAATTATACGACTTTCTTAAAGTTGATAATCACCAAAAGAAACCTTTAACTCACCGCCTAAAAGCCATGGTTCGTGACCAACAACTCAGTTGCGACCGAAATGGTGTATATCGTTTATACACCGGTAAAGGTGGTGTGATGACCGGTACCGTTATTGCAAATCCAAAAGGTTTTGGTTTTATTGCACTAGACAAAGGTGGTAAAGATTTGCGTCTTTCTGCCAAGCAAATGCAATTAGTATTCCATGGCGATAAAGTAAAAGCACGTTTACTTAATCAACGTGGCGATGCACAAATTGTTAAAGTCATTGAAAGTATTAAAACTGTGGTTGGTCGTTTGCACCTAGAGCAAGAAGGCGCGTACGTAGTGGTGGATGATAAACGCATTCGTCATAACATTAGTATTCCCAAAGTAAATCAAGACAACACCGACGAACAGATTGTTATTGTTGAAATTGTTAAATCACCAACTTTAAAGAGTCTAGCCGTTGGCAAGATTACCCAAATTTTAGGCAGTTACATGGATGAAGGTGTAGAAACAGATTCAGCTCTTTATCGTAATAATATTCCGGTTGATTTCTCAAAAGAAGCCTTAGCGCAAACAGATAAATTACCAACCACTGTTACCAAAGCTGACAAAAAAGGCCGTATTGATATTACCGATATGAAGCTGGTTACTATCGATGGTGAAGACTCGCGTGATTTTGATGACGCTGTGTTTGCTGAGTCAACCAACAATGGCTGGAAGTTAGTCGTTGCTATTGCCGATGTGTCTCATTATGTGAAAGAAGGTTCAGACCTAGATAGCGATGCGATTGATCGTGGTAATTCAGTGTATTTCCCGCGTCGCGTCGTACCAATGCTCCCTGAGGCTTTATCAAACGGCCTATGCTCAATCAACCCTGACGTAGAGCGCTTGTGTATGACCTGTGAGATGAATATTGACTCTGAAGGTAATTTACTTGATTATAAATTCTACCCAGCGGTTATGTTGTCTCATGCACGTTTAACTTACACTAAAGTTAGTCACATTCTAGAACATCACGATGACGATTTAATTGATGAATATTCGTCGGTGTTGGACAATTTAAATACCTTATACGATTTATACAAAGTGTTAAAAGCCGCACGTACCAAACGCGGAGTAATGGACTTTGATCGTATTGAATCTCAAATTTTATTCAACAATAAAGGTAAGATTGATAATATCGTTGCTCGTTCTCGTAATGACGCACACAAGCTTATTGAAGAATGCATGCTGATGGCTAACCAAGCTACAGCTAAGTTTTTAGCGCACAATAATGAAGATTTCCTTTATCGTATTCACCCTAAGCCTACGGCTGAAAAAGTAGAAATAACGCGTCAGTTCTTAACCGCAGTGGGCCTAACACTTGAAGGTGGCGTTCAGCCAGAATCGAAACACTTTGCTAAAGTATTGGTAGATGCTAAAGGCCGTGATGATGAAAACATCATTAAGACAGTTATACTTCGTACCATGAAGCAAGCAGTATACACACCTGCGAACGAAGGGCACTTTGGCTTAGCCTTTGAGGATTACACACACTTCACTTCACCGATTAGAAGATATCCTGACCTCTTAGTGCATCGCGCTATTAACCGCGTACTTAATAAAAACAAAAGAAAACCAAGTAAAAAAATGGTAGAAATAGGTGCGCATTTATCAGTGACAGAGCGCAGAGCAGACGATGCCTCGCGCGATGTAGAACAGTGGCTGAAATGTGAATACATGCGTGACAAAGTTGGAGACACCTTTAACGGTGTGATTTCTGGTGTAGCTGGCTTCGGTATCTTTATTGAGCTTACCGATGTGTTTGTTGAAGGTATGATCGCCATGCGTGATATGAAAGACGATTACTATATTTTTGATGATGTCCATCATCAGCTTAAGGGTGAGCGCACAGGAAAAACCTTTCAACTCGGAGATACCATTAAGATTCAGGTTGCTTCTGTCAATCTAGATGACAGGCAGATGGTATTTGTGCCTACTGACTAGCTTGTTACCGCGCCTTCAGAAGCAGACTTAGCAAGCTTAGCAAATTTAGCCAACACACCCTTAGTGTAGTTTGATTTTGGCTGTGTCCAGTGCGATAATCGTTCATCAATGATTGATTGATCTACCATTAATTCTAAGACATTATTTTCAGCATCAATTAGAATTTCATCACCGTCTTCAACCACGGCTAATACACCACCCTTGAATGCTTCAGGAGTAATATGACCCACCACAAAACCGTGGGTGCCGCCAGAGAAGCGACCATCAGTAATTAGAGCTACCTCACCACCGAGACCTTTGCCCATTACCGCTGAAGTAGGGGCTAACATCTCACGCATGCCAGGACCACCAGCAGGGCCTTCGTAACGAATCACAATCACATCACCGGCTTTAATTTCATCATTAAGTACAGCGGCAAGTGCAGCTTCTTCACGACCATAACATTTAGCCACACCCTTGAAGCTTAAGCCTTCTTTGCCCGTAATTTTAGCGACTGCACCATCAACAGCCAAGTTACCTCTTAGGATTCTTAGGTGAGAGTCTTTTTTGATTGGGTTGTCTAATGATCTGATAATATCTTGAGAGTCATCATACGGTTTAACATCGGCTAGATTTTCAGCCATGGTTTTTCCGGTAACGGTCATGCAGTCACCATGTAGCATGCCAGCATCGAGTAACATTTTCATCAGTGGCAAGGTACCACCAATTGCAATTAGCTCACTCATTAGGTATTTACCCGATGGTTTAAGATCAGCGATCACAGGCACGTTGGCACCAATACGAGTGAAATCATCAATGTTTAAATCAACACCAGCGGCATCAGCCATGGCGATTAAATGTAGTACCGCATTGGTAGACCCGCCTAAAGTAATGATAACCGTAATGGCATTTTCAAACGCCTTCATGGTCATGATGTCGTTTGGTTTAATATCTTTTTCTAATAAGTTAAGCACTGCCTCACCCGCACGAACACAGTCATTATTCTTGTCGGTTGAAATCGCATCTTGTGCTGATGAATTTGGCAAGCTCATGCCCAATGCTTCAATGGCTGATGCCATGGTATTAGCCGTGTACATACCACCACAAGAACCCGGGCCAGGAATCGCAGTTTTTTCAATGTTCTCTAATTCAATCGCATCAATGGTGTTATTAGCATACTTGCCAACAGCTTCAAACACGCTAACTACATCAGTATGGTCTTTACCTGGCTGGATGGTGCCACCATAAACAAAAATACCTGGACGATTTAATCTGGACAAGCCAATAATACAGCCCGGCATATTTTTATCACAACCGCCAATCGCTACCACACCATCAAAGCCTTGACAGCCCACTACTGTTTCAATTGAATCGGCAATCACCTCACGAGAAACCAAAGAATACTTCATGCCTTCAGAACCCATAGAAATACCATCTGAAACAGTAATGGTGTTAAAAATTACACCTTTACCACCAGCAGAATTAACACCCCTTGAAGCCTCGTCAGCAAGTTTATCAATGTGCATATTACAAGGTGTAACCATCGACCAAGTGCTGGCAATACCGACTTGAGGCTTGTCAAAATCTTCTTTTGTAAAACCAACTGGATAAAGCATAGCACGGCTTGGTGCGCGTTCATAGCCATCAACCACTTGAGAAGAGTATTTTCTTATATTAGACATAAGGATATTCAATTACTAAAAAGGTTAAATTTTAGACTAAAATATCGAGTTCCATTTATGTTTTGAGTCTGTCTTGAATAAAGCTAAGCAAATTTTAGAATTGATTGAACCTTTTGTGAAGGAAGGTAAAATTTTGCCTAGAACTTACGATCAAATTAGTGACAATATCGATGATTTCGTTTTTTTACGAAATTTTGGTCAATTGGTTGCTTGTGCAGGTTTAAAAGACTGTAAAGAAGGTGGGATGGGGGAGATTTACGCCTTAGCAGTGTCTAAAGACACTCAAAATCAAGGTTTTTCAGCTAAATTACTCGATCAAATTATGCAAAAAGCACGTATTTCCAATTTTTCCAAAATTTTTGCACTCTCTAAGTACAATACCGAGTGGTTTTTAAACCAAGATTTTGTACAAATGAAAATCAGCGAATTGCCAGTTAAGCGTCAAGCACTGTTTGATCACAATCGAAACTCTTCAATTTTTTTTAAAGACGTCGAATAATGAAAATCAAAGACAGAATCAGAGGTTATCTTCCAGTAGTTATCGACATTGAAACGGGGGGCTTTAATGATAAAACCGATGCCATGCTTGAGATTTGTGCGATTATGATTGGTGTGGACGATGAGGGTGTGTTCTATACTAAAGAGCCTCAGCATTTTCATGTGGAGGCTTTTAAAGGGGCTAATCTTGATCCAAGTGCGTTAAAGTTTAACGGCATTGATGTTAATAATCCTTTTCGTATGGCAGTGAGTGAAAAGCAAGCTTTGGGCGAAATTTTTAAAACAGTCAGAACCAAGATGAAGCAAGAGGATTGCACACGTGCAATATTAGTAGGGCACAATGCTTTTTTTGATTTAGGATTTTTATACGCGGCGAGTAATCGAGCAAAACTTAAAAATCCTTTCCATCAATTCTCAACCATTGACACCGTAAGTCTTTCAGCGCTTTATTACGGAGAAACTGTATTGGCTAAAAGCATGCGTGTTGCTAACATTGACTGGGATGATTCTAAAGCACATTCAGCACTTTACGATACGAAAAAAACTGCTGAGCTTTTTTGCAAAATTTTCAATGCACAAGACTACAGCTAAGTTTTTAATTCCATTTCTTTTAAGTACTTCAGTTGGTGCCTTGACTGAACCTGAGTTTGTACAGTCTTTATTGGATAATCATGCCTTTTTTGAAAAAGAACAAATTAATCTCATCATTAAAAAAATTGAGATGGATGGCGACAAAGCCAACTATGGCGACTGGACGTGGGATGTGTCGGGCGAAATTGGACGTATAGAAAAAGATAAAGTAAAAAGAAATTACACTTACAGTGCTGATTATGCGCGCTCAACCAGTCAAGACGTTAAAAAAATATCCACTGATTTCACTAAAAAGTTTTTTGATAATGGCTCGGAATTAAACATCTCTTACGACAAATCTTTACCCATTAAAGATGAAGCAATGCACGATAAAAATGGTTATCAAACTGATAAGAATACTACTGAATATCTAGATGATTTAGAAATAAGTTGGACGCTGCCATTGCTTAAAAATCGGGGTGGTGTTATTGACCAAAAAACTTACGATCTTTCAGTGCTTGATTATAAAGACGAAAAATTGGTATTAGCCGAGATTAAGGAAGATTTTATTGAGTCTAAGCTGATGATATTTTTGGATTGGGTGAATTACAATGCTCAAATTAAAATTATTAAAAACCGTCTAGAATTGTCTAAACAAATGCTAGAAACTCTTAAAAACAAAGGTAAGAATAAAATCAGTATTTTAACTTTGCAACGATCCATTAACAAAACACAACGTTTATTATTAGACTTAGAGTCAAAACTTAAAGCAGAACAAAACACGCTCTCTATTTTATTAGGTAATATCGATCTTGACAAAAATCCACTAAAAATTGATTGGGGTATACAACCTAAGCTAGTCGATAATCTGAGTAATTATTGTGAAAAATACATTCGTGATATCCAGCGTATTGAAATCGAAAAATTAAAAAATAAACGCTACATTGAGTCTTATAAAAATTCACAATTAGCGGATTTTGATTTTACAATCACTGCATTAAGAGATGATAACAAGGGTAATTATTCAACCTACTCAGATTCCAGTGAAACTCAATACGAGGCTAAGTTTGAATTTTCCTATCCGTTGACTGGCAGTGTAAGCAACCAAGTCTATCTTGATAAATACAGACTTAAGCGCCGTCAATTGGAATTAAAGCACAAAGATAAATTTGACGATATTTTATCCGATGCACAAAAGCTCACTACTGAGTTAAAGCAAGGTGTAAAACAACTGAGCTTACATCAAACACAAATAAAAGAGGGTGAGGCAGGTGACACTCAAAGTGAATTACAAAATTTTCTTGAAGGCAGTGGTAATATACGTTTTGTGATTAATGAACAAGACGACCATCAAGAGTTGTTGATTGACCATGTTCAAGCATCCATTGATTATCACAAGAATCGTATTAAATATGATAGCTTGCTAGACCGATTATTCGTTAATAATTAACGATTGAGCTTGTGTCCAATCTCTAATTTCTTTAGTAAGTTCTGAGGCTGACCTTCCCTCAGAGTTAATTGGATTGCCAATGGTTAATGTAACGGTTCCAGGGTATTTAATAAAACTACCTTTTGGCCAAACCTTGCCTGCATTGTGATAAACGGGGGTTACATCACAGCCTGTTTTTTTAGCAATGGCAACACCACCATTTTGATATTTTCCCAGTTGTCCGTATGGTTGACGCGTCCCCTCTGGAAAAATAACAACAAAAATTCCTTCTTTGAGTCGGTCAGCACCTTGTTTGATGACTTTTTTAAGTGCTTTTAATTTTTCACCACGGTTAATAATAATAGGCTTTAAAAGTGATAAGCCCCAGCCGAAAACCGGGATCCATTGAAGCTCTTGTTTGAGCACCCAAGTTTGATGTGGAAAAATAGTTTGCAATGCAAGGGTCTCCCAAGTTGATTGATGATTAGAAATAATCACACAAGCTTGATTAGGGATATTTTCCCTACCAATCACTTCAAATTCAATGTTAAGCGTAATGCGCAACCACCACATACAAAATACCGACCACTTTGACAAAATTGCATAGCGCACCCTAAGTGGAGTAAAAAATAAAACTAACGCAATTCCAACCAATATTATTAAAGCAATGGTTGAACCTAAAAAATACAATAATGATCTTAAAAACAGCATAAGAAATTGTCAGTCTAAACGTTATAATTTACAGACTTGAGATTTTAACGATTTTCTATGAAGGTTAACACCATTCTTTTTGATTTAGACGGCACACTTATCGATACTGCGCCGGATTTGGCTTATGCATTAAATACCTTGCTTGAAGAGTACGGACTAAGTGAAAAACTTTATGAGAAAATTAAGCCTTTAGTAGCGTTAGGCGGTAAAGCTTTGATTAAATTTGGATTTGAGTGTGATGAAAATCATCCTGATTTTGCTCATAGACATCAAAGGATTTTGAGTATTTATACTGATAATATTGATAAATATTCAAAAACCTTTAATGGTATTGATGAGCTGATTAAAGTAATTAAAAACAGAAAAATGTTTTGGGGTGTAGTTACCAATAAGCCTGAAAACTTAACTCATTTATTATTGAAAAAACTAAAATTAAATCCAGATGTTGTTGTGTGTGGAGATACATTAAAACAAAATAAACCGCATCCAGCTCCACTTTTGTATGCTTGTGCACAATTAGCAATTACCCCACAGCAATGTTTGTTTGTTGGTGATGATAAGAACGATATAGTGGCTGGCAAGAATGCCAACATTAGAACTGTAGCTGTAACTTACGGTTATGGCAAGGTTAAAAAAGATTGGGGCTATGATTATATTATCGACAAACCTAAGGAGTTAGAGAAATGGACATAATAATTATTGTATTGTTATTTATTTTAATAATTGTAAGTTTTTTAAAAAAAGACAAAAGCATTGATATTAATGAACAATTAAAAATTAACCGAGAAGAGGCGACTAATACAGCTAAAGAAAATCGACAAGAATTATCAGAATCTGTTAAATCCTTTGAGATAGTATTGCAAAAATCTATTAGAGAAAATTTTTCTGATTTTAATAAACAGCAATCTCAGTTTAATACTCAAGCAACAGACAATATTAAACATATTGAAAAAACCGTTAATGAGCAGTTAACAAACATCAGAAAAGATAACAAATCTCAACTAGATGAAATGCGCCAAACTGTTGATGAAAAATTACAAAACACATTAGAAAAACGATTGGGTGAATCTTTTAAACAGGTTAGTGAAAGATTAGAATTGGTACATAAGGGCTTGGGCGAGATGCAAAGTGTTGCTACAGATGTTGGGGATTTAAAAAAAGTACTGTCAAATGTTAAAACTAGGGGTACGCTCGGGGAATATCAATTAGGTGGAATATTAGAACAAATGCTGTCTCCAGAACAATACTCTAAAAATGTTGCAACAAAAAAAGGCTCACAAGCAAATGTTGAGTTTGCAATTAAATTACCAGGTAAAGATAGCGATAAAGAGGTGTGGATACCAATTGATGCCAAATATCCAAGAGAAGATTATGAACGTTTGATTAATGCTTATGATGTTGGAGATAAACAACAAATAGAAATGTTACAAAAAAAGCTCATTAAGTCGATTGAAGCATTTGCCAAAGATATTAAAGATAAATATATTGATCCACCACATACTACTGATTTTGCAGTGATGTTTTTACCTGATGAAGGTTTGTATGCCGAGATTTTAAGACATGCTGGACTGTTTGAAAAACTACAAAGGCAATATAAAATTACTATCACAGGGCCTGTAACTTTATCGGCATATTTAAATAGTTTGCAAATGGGATTTAGAACTCTAGCTGTGCAAAAAAGAAGTAGCGAGGTTTGGGATGTATTAAAATCTGTCAAAGCAGAATTTGAGGTTTTTGGCGATGTTTTTGCAAAAGTGCAAAAACAACTAAAAACTGCATCAGGATCTTTAGAAGAATTACAAACCACTAGAACTAATGTTATGAACAGAAAGCTTAAAGATATTGAATCCATAACATCAATTGAGCTTGATAATGCTAACAAACTTAAATGAACATTTCAACTGATTACCAGGTTACTAAAGGCGAATTGACAGCCAAAGTGATTTTAGTAACCGGCGCCAATCGTGGCTTTGGCAGGGCGATGACGCTTGATTTAGCCAAAGCAGGCGCAACTGTAATTATGCTTGGGCGTGATCTTGGCTCATTGGAAAGCGTTTATGACGAAGTAACTGATTTAGGCTATCAAGAGCCCGTACTGTATCCGCTCGATTTAGAAGGGGCAACGCCCGAGCATTATGAACAGCTGCAAGCAAATATTCTTGAGCAGTTTGATCAGCTTGATGGCCTGATTCATAATGCCGGCATTATTGGTACCATGATGCCGATTGAGCAATACGACATTAAACTTTGGTATTCCACCATGCAGATTAATGTCAACGCAGTGTTTATGCTTACACAATTCTTAATTCCGGTTTTAAATAAATCTAGCGATGCACGTGTATTGTTTTTATCTTCCTCAGTAGGGCGTAGTGCCAGAGCTTATTGGGGTGCTTATGGCGTGAGTAAGTTTGCCATTGAAGGCCTAAGCAAAACTTTGAGCGAAGAGCTAGAAAAAACCAACATTAAAGTCAATTCTATCGATCCGAAACGTATGCGTACCAAAATGCGACAAACGGCCTATCCTGCTGAAAATGCAGAAAACAATCCAACACCAGAGAGTATATCCCCAGCGATTGTGTATTTAATGGGCAAGCAGGCAAAAAGCCTAAATGGTGAGCAATTAACTCTAGAAGGCTAGCGTTGTAAATCCGAAGTTAAATGCGGGTGGATGGTCTTTAGAATTTCTTTAAAAACTTTTTCATTACCAGCTACAACATTGCCAGTTTCTAGGTATTTCCCACGCCCTGAAAAATCACCCACAAAGCCACCGGCTTCTTTAACCAAAAGCACACCAGCAGCAATGTCCCAAATGTTGAGTTTAATCTCCCAAAACCCATCCATTCTTCCAGCGGCTAAATAAGCCAAATCAAGCGCAGCAGATCCAGCGCGACGAATGCCTGCAACCTTTGGGTGAATGGCTTTAAACATGGCTAAATAAGCATCTAAGTGCTGTGGCTCTTTGAATGGGAATCCTGTGCCAATCAGTGTATCTTTAAACCCTTGAGTGTTAGTCACGCGAATTCTTTGTTCGTTTAAATAAGCGCCTTCACCTTTTGATGCGGTAAACATCTCTTCTTTAAATGGGTCGTACACCACGGCGTGAGTAGGCTCATCATTTTCATACAGAGCAATCGATACTGCATATTGTGGAAAACCATGAAGATAATTAGTGGTACCATCTAAAGGATCAAGAATCCAAACAAAACGCTTGTCTTTACCTACAATCTCACCGTTTTCTTCACCCAAGATAGAATGATCAGGAAAGGCATATTTCAACTCGTCTATAATGGCGTCTTCAGCCGCTTTATCAACTTCTGAAACAAAGTCATTAGCAGCCTTGTTTTCAATCGTTAAAAGGTCGATTTGATTGTGGTATCTAAGAATGATGTCACCAGCTTTTCGGGCGGCTTTAACAGCAATATTAAGCGTAGGGTTCATAGTTAAATAGACAAATGCAAAAAGACACAAATTATACCTTTGATAGCGTGAGAGTGGTTATGGTTAATACCACCGAACCAGGCAACATCGGCGCGGCTGCTCGAGCGATGAAAAATATGAACTTATCAAAGCTGTATTTGGTGAATCCAAAAGGCTATCCATCGGCAGTAGCTACGGCACGTGCTAGCGGTGCAGATGATTTGTTGGCCAATGCTGTGGTTTGTGAAACGCTTGAAGAAGCGCTACAAGGGTCACATTTGGTGATTGGTGCTAGTGCCCGTCAGCGTAATATTAAATGGAAACAAATGGATGTCGTTGGTGCATGTAGTGAGATCCAACAGGCCACTACCACTGAAGGCCAAGAAGTGTCAGTGGTGTTTGGTACAGAAAAATACGGCCTTACCAACGAGGAGTTAGACCTGTGTCAAATACTCATGACCATTCCTGGCAACCCTAATTATTTCTCACTAAATGTTGCCTCTGCTATTCAAGTGTTTGCTTATCAAAACTACATTTCTAATACCACGACAGAATTTGAAAAAAGCAGTAATGAGCTTGCTAGTTTTGATGAGTTGGAAGGCTTCTACACCCATCTTACTCAAGTGCTAGAATACATTGAATACTTTGAAGATAAGCGCCCTAAAGAGTTGCTGATGCGCCGATTACGTCGATTTTTTGGACGTTCTGAGCCTGAAAAAGAAGAGGTGGCAATATTTAGAGGAATTTTAAGAAATATCAGGCCCTTTAAAAAATAGCAAATTATTGAAATGAGTGATAAAACCAGTCTAAAACACCTTTAAACGGCTGATTTAAACCCTAAAATCACTTGTTTTGAAGGTTTTATTGATTCGCCTTAGGAAATAATGAAAATACATTAAAAAAGCCCGAAAAATCGAGCTTTTAGTTTTATTGCTTAACTGTTATTATTTAATAAGCTTATTCATGCGCTTAACAAATTCAGCAGGGTCTTTGAGTTGCCCGCCTTCTGCTAGAACTGCTTGATCAAATAATACTCTTACAATGTCTTCATCAACTTTGGTTTTGAGTTTTTCAACCAGTGGATGAGTTGGGTTGATTTCAAGAATTGGCTTGGTTTCAGGTACGTCTTGACCCAGTGAAGCCATGATTCTTTCCATATTTCCGCCCATTTCATTTTCATCGGCTACCAAACAAGAAGGGGACTCGCTAAGGCGAGATGACACTTTAACTTCTTTAACTTGAGAGTCGAGAATTTTTTGCATTTCTTTAAGGGTCTTTTTAAAGCCTTTGGCGGCTTTTTCTTTTTCTTTCTTTTCTGCCTTAGAGTCCAAACCTTCTAAATCACCTTTGGCGATTGATTTAAGGTTTTTGCCTTCAAACTCGTTAAAGTTATTAACCATCCACTCGTCAACGCGGTCAGACAGAAGCAGTACTTCGATGTCTTTTTGCTTGAAGATTTCTAAATGAGGAGAGCCTTTAGCAGCAGCGTAAGTTTCAGCGGTAACGTAGTAGATATCTTTTTGATCTTTACCCATGCGCTCGATGTAATCCGCTAGTGACACGGTTTGATCTTCGCCGTCTGATTTAGTGGTGGTGAAACGCAACAAAGAAGCAATTTTGTCTTTATTGGAAGAGTCTTCAACCACGCCTTCTTTCATTACCATACCAAATTCTTTCCAAAATTCAGCGTATTTTTCTGGCTTGTTTTTAGCCATTTTTTCTAATTCTTTTAAAACTCTACTAACCGAAGCTTTTCGAATAGCATCAACCACTTTGTTGCTTTGCAGGATTTCACGAGAAACGTTAAGTGACAAATCAGCCGTATCAATCACACCTTTGATGAAACGTAGGTACAAAGGCATAAGCTCTTCGTTGTCTTCCATGATGAACACGCGCTTAGCGTAAAGCTTAATACCGCCTTTGCGCTTTGGCTCCCACATGTCGAACGGGGCTTTTTTAGGAATGAATAATAAAGAGGTGTAGTCTAATTTACCCTCAACTTTATTGTGTAGCTGCGTTAGTGGGCCTTCGAAATCGTAAGTTAATGATTTGTAGAATTCATCGTAGTCTTCTTGTTTTAGGCTTTTTTTGTCTTGTGTCCAAAATGCATTGGCTTTATTAACACTTTCGTATTCAATTTCTTTATCGTCTTCTGATGGTTTGATCATCATGATTGGAATGGTGATGTGATCAGAGTATTTTGAAATGATTGAACGTAAGCGATAGTCGTCTAAGAATTCTTTTTCTTCTTTTTTGATGTGAAGCGTGATTGTGGTACCAAAATCCTCTACTTTGGTGGTTTCTAATGAATACTCACCTTTGCCTTTTGATGACCAAACCGTGCCTTTAGTTTTAGCATCACCTGCTTTTCTGGTGCTTAGAGTTACTTCATCGGCAACAATAAAGGCAGAGTAGAAACCAACACCAAACTGACCAATTAGATTAGAGTCTTGAGCTTGTTTCTCGTCTAGGTTTTTTAAGAATTTTTGTGTACCTGAATTTGCAATGGTACCAATGTTTTCCATGACTTCGTCTTGTGTCATGCCGATGCCGTTGTCACTAATGGTGACGGTGCCGGCGTCTTTATCAGCAGATACGTGGATTTGTAATTCCTCTTTACCTTCGACTAGTTTGTCGTTAGATAGGGATTCAAACTTAAGCTTATCAATAGCGTCAGAGGCGTTTGAGATAAGCTCTCTTAGGAATATTTCTTTGTTGGAATACAAAGAATGAATCATTAAATGTAGAAGTTGTGAGACCTCGGTTTGGAAAGCATGTGTTTTTTTGGTGCTTTTTGTCTTTGCGCTCTTTGCAGTCATTTATATTGTCCTTATTGTTTGACGTAAAATACATTGATATGGGCAAAGTAAAAAAAATCAACTAAAAATGCAAAAACAAATTAATCAGTTTGTTTTGTATTTAAAAGTTGAGCGCGGATACGCGCTGAATACTCAGCAAGCGTATGCACGAGATTTGCAAAAATTACTCGCTTTTGCTCAATCGCAAAGCGTGGTTGGTTGGGTGAGTTTGAACAGTGAGCACCTAAATCTATTTGTAATGACAATGCGCCATAAAAACATTAGTGGTCGTACTATTAGACGGCATTTATCTTCGATTAGAGGGTTTTTATCTTATTTGGTCAATCAAGGCTTGCTTGAGGGTAATTGCGCCAGAGGTTTGCAAACGCCTAAGATTGCAAAAAATCTACCCAAAACACTGGATTATGAGAGGCTTGTACAAATGTTAACACCCAAATCAAGTGCATTCTCAGAGCTAAGAGACTCCGCAATGGTGGAAGTGCTTTACTCTTGTGGGTTAAGAGTGTCAGAATTAGTTGGGCTGGATATTGATGATGTGGATGCAAGCCAAGGGTTTTTACGAGTGATGGGTAAAGGCTCGAAAGTACGCTACACGCCGTTGGGTGAATCGGCGCAAAAATCGATTGATCGTTATTTGCAAAAGACAAGTCATGTTAGTAAGGCTTTGTTTGTTAATAATAAGCAAGAGCGAATTAGCACAAGAACTGTGCAAAATATCATTAAAGATAGGGCGCTGTCCGTTGGTATTAAGGTGAACGTTCATCCGCACATGTTGCGCCACGCGGCAGCCACGCATTTTTTGCAATCGAGCCATGATCTGCGTTCAGTACAAGAATTTTTAGGCCATAAGAGTATTAAGTCAACTCAAGTGTATACGCACCTTGATTTTTTGGAGCTGTCCAAGGTGTACGATAAATGTCACCCAAGAGCAAAAAAATCATCATGAATTTTAAAACTAGACTGGCTTCTGAGTATTTAAAAGCAGGTGGGGTGATTAGCCATCCTACCGATACCATTCAAGGCTTGAGTTGTTTGCCAAGGTTTGAGCATTCAATGCATCGATTGCTAAAAATCAAGCAAAGATCTGCCGCTAAAGGGTTAATTCTACTGGCGAGTGATGCGCGTTATCTTGAAGATTATGTGGCGTATGTGTCGCAATTAAAATCGATTAAAAATACCGATGTACCCACCACTTATTTACTAAAGGCAAGCTCAAAAATATCTAAACTATTGATGGGTGAGTTTAGCACGGTGGCGATTAGACTAACTGATAACACCTTGATTGCAGAGTTGTGCAAGGCTACCAACAGTGCACTGGTTTCAAGCAGCGCCAATACGACTGGAAAACACAGCGCCACTAGCGTGCTGAATTTAAATGTGTTTTTTAAAGGAGAATTGGACTTTATGATTGCCCCGAAAAACTATAATAACTCGCCATCACGAATTATTAATTTAGAAACGGGAGAGAGTCTTAGATGATTGATCAAGTTAAAACTTACTTATTAAACCTGCAAGAAAATATCTGTACTCAGTTAGAAGTCGTTGATGGTGAGGCTAGTTTTATTAAAGACAACTGGGAAAAAGAGAATGGTGCTGGTGGTGGTTTGACACGAGTACTGATGAATGGTGCAGTGTTTGAACAAGCAGGCGTTAACTTCTCTCTTGTGCGTGGCGATAATATGCCGGCCTCAGCCACGGCGCTTAGGCCTGAATTAGCAGGACGGAGTTTTACGGCATTGGGTGTGTCTTTGGTGATTCATCCGCACAACCCTTACGCGCCAACTTCACATGCGAACGTTCGATTTTTTATCGCAGAAAAAGAAGGCGAAGATCCGATTTGGTGGTTTGGTGGCGGCTTTGATTTAACCCCGTATTACGGCTTTGATGAAGATGCTATTTTGTGGCATCAAACAGCTAAAGAGGCTTGTGATCCGTTTGGTAAAGATGTGTATGCAAAATATAAAAAATGGTGTGATGATTATTTTTACCTGAAGCATCGTGACGAACAACGTGGTATTGGTGGGTTGTTTTTTGATGATTTAAATGAAGGTGGGTTTGATGAGTGTTTTGCTTTTATGCAAAGTGTTGGAAATGGTTACATTAAAGCTTATCGACCGATTGTGCAGAAGCGTAAAGACACGTCGTATGGTGAACGTGAAAGACAGTTTCAGCTGTATCGCCGTGGTCGCTACGTGGAATTTAACCTAGTGTATGACCGTGGTACGTTGTTTGGTTTACAAACCGGCGGTCGCACCGAATCCATTCTTATGTCATTGCCACCGTTAGTGCGTTGGGAGTATCAGTACGAACCTGAAGAGGGTAGCGAGGAAGCTAGATTGTACGAGCGCTATATTCAGCCTCAAGATTGGCTAGGCCTCAAATAGCCTGTATGAAGTACACTATTGACGCCAAACGATTGCTTTGCCCAATGCCGGTAATTCGCCTGGGTGAGATGATTGATACTGTTGATAAAGGTGATTTGATCGAAATGCTAGCCACCGACCCTGGTGTGCTACATGATATACCTGCTTGGTGCAAAGTTCATGGACATAAGGTGGTTAATATAGAAGAAAAATCCAATGAGATTATTCTTCTGGTAGAGAAATTAGGGTAGAATAAGTCGCTGTTTTTATTGTAAATAACAGTTTTTCATAATATAACAATAAAACCAACAAGAATTTTGCTTGCAATGGCGCAGGCTGTTTGACAATGACTGTCATCAAATTAAATAGTTAAAAATAGGAGAAAGTATGTCTGCTAAAGATGTAATGAAGATGATGAAGGACAACGAAGTTAAGTTCGTTGATTTCCGTTTTACTGATACTAAAGGTAAGGAGCAACACGTAAGTGTGCCAGCCCACCAAGTTGATGCTGATAAATTTGAAGAAGGCCAAATGTTTGACGGTTCTTCAATCGCCGGTTGGAAAGATATTAATGAATCAGATATGATTCTACAGCCAGATCTTGATGCGTGTGTTATGGACCCATTTACTCAAGAGTCTACACTAATTGTTCGTTGTGATATTATCGAGCCAGAAGATATGAAAGGCTATGAAAAAGATCCACGTTCAATTGCAAAGCGTGCTGAAAAGTACATGCAAGATTCAGGTGTTGCTGATGTTGCTTATTTCGGTAACGAGCCGGAATTTTTTGTATTTGATTCAGTTAAGTTTGACAATACGATGGGCGCATGTAGCTACTCAGTACATTCTGAGGAAGCAGCTTGGGAAAGTGGTAGTGATTTTGACGGTGGTAACACCGGTCACCGTCCAGGCGTTAAAGGCGGTTACTTCCCAGTACCACCCGTTGACTCAATGATGGATTTACGTGCTGAAATGTGTTTAGCAATTGAAAGCATGGGTGTGACCACTGAAGTACATCACCACGAAGTAGGTACTGCAGGTCAAAACGAAATTGGTGCATTGTTTAACACCTTAGTTAAAAAAGCAGACGAAACTCAAATCTTAAAGTACTGTGTTCAAAACGTAGCGCATGTATACGGTAAGACTGCAACATTTATGCCTAAGCCAATCGTTGGTGATAATGGTAATGGTATGCACGTTCACCAGTCAATGGCTAAAGGCGGTGTAAACTTATTCTATGAAAAAGGCGCTTACGGTAACTTAAGTGAAATGGCGCTACATTACGTCGGTGGTATTATTAAGCATGCTAGAGCGTTAAATGCATTCTGTAATGCATCAACTAACTCATACAAGCGTTTAGTACCAGGTTTTGAAGCACCAGAGATTTTACAATACTCTGCTAAAAACCGTTCAGCTGCGATTCGTATTCCTTTTGTTGCGAACCCTAAAGGCACGCGTGTTGAAGTGCGTTTCCCAGATCCAACAGCAAACCCTTACTTAGCGTTTTCTGCAATGTTAATGGCCGGCCTTGATGGTATTAAGAACAAGATCGATCCAGGTAAACCTGCGACAGAAGATTTATATGAATTGTCTGAAGCTGACAAGGCAAAGATCCCTACAGTAGCATCTTCACTTGATCAAGCGTTAGAGGCTCTAGATGCAGATCGTGACTTCTTGACTGCAGGCGGTGTGTTTACAAATGATATGATTGATTCATACATTGATCTTAAAATGGAAGAGGTGACTAAGCTTCGTTGTGCAACTCACCCAGTTGAATATGAAATGTATTACAGCTTGTAATATTTAATTTCGATTCATAAAAAGGCCGTGCAAATGCACGGCTTTTTTTATGTCTGAAGCGTAAAATGGCTAACAAAATATTATATTAATGATTATGACAGTACTAAGAAACAATTGGACTCTTGCAGAGGTTGAGGCTTTATTTGCATTACCTTTTAATGACTTGTTATTTCAAGCGCATACGATTCACAGAGAAAATTTTGATCCGAACCAGGTTCAGGTAAGCTCGTTACTGAATATTAAAACTGGCGCCTGCCCAGAAGATTGTTCTTATTGCTCACAAAGCTCTAAGTATGACACCGGTCTTGAACGTGAGAAATTGATGGAAGTTGATTTGGTACTTGAGCAAGCCAAAGAAGCTAAAGATAAAGGCGCTACACGTTTTTGTATGGGTGCTGCTTGGCGTAATCCTACCGACAAAAGTCTTGATAAGGTTATCCCGATGATTCAAGGCGTTAAAGCCATGGGCATGGAAACTTGTGTAACACTAGGCATGCTAACTCAAGAGCAGGCCTTTACTTTAAAAGAAGCGGGTTTGGACTATTACAACCATAATCTCGACACTTCAGAAGAAAACTATAGCAATGTTATTACTACCCGTAATTTTCAAGATCGTCTCGATACTTTAGAATCAGTCCAAAACGCCGACATCAATGTATGTAGCGGTGGTATCTTAGGTTTGGGTGAAGAGCAAACTGATCGTGCTTCTATGCTCAGATCTTTATCTAATTTAGAGGCGCACCCTGACAGTGTGCCACTCAATCTTTTGGTGCCAATTCCTGGCACACCATTTGAGAAAGTTGCACCACCAACGGAAAGTGAGTTTGTGCGCACCATTGCTGTTGCACGTATTATGATGCCAAAATCGGTGGTACGTTTATCAGCAGGCCGTACTGAAATGGGCGAGGCGATGCAAGCACTATGTTTCTTTGCAGGCGCTAATTCTATTTTTTATGGTGAACAGTTGTTAACAACGGATAATCCAGACACCAATACTGATCAAGCATTATTTACTAGATTAGGTATTAACCAATCTCAAGCAAGTAGTCACTAATCATCTTTGCTGCGTCAGGTTTGGCCAGCTGTTTTGCATGGTCAGACATTTGTTGAATCTGCGTATTGTCGACCTCCAGCAGTGTTTTTTCAAGCAGCTTAAGGCTTAAATCTTTTTGTTCGATCAAAATGCCAGCGTTATGGTCAGAAAGGATTTTGGCATTATAAAATTGATGATTGTCAATCGCATGAGGTAGTGGAATCAAAATACTGGGCGTGGCTGAAAGCATCAGCTCTGAGATTGTCATCGCACCTGCACGACAAAGCACGATATCTGCCCAGGCGTAAGCTTTTGCCATATCATCAATAAATGCCACTACTTTTACATTTTTATTGTTGTATTGGGCTTTAACACTATCTAGGTGCTGTTTACCAGTTTGATGCCAAATATTGATATCAATATTGAGTCTAGTAACAATATCATTAATAGGTTTTGCGCCTAAACTACCACCAACGATTAATAGGTTGAGTTTTTTATTGTTAGCACTTTTCTTTTTAGGTTTAAACAATACCGGGTTGCCAGAAGTGAAAACCTCAGTTGATTGCTCAAAAGTATCATCAAACGCTTGAAAAGTCTGTGTGGCAATCTTTGATAAAAGCTTGTTAGTGGTACCGGGAATAGAATTTTGCTCGTGAATGACTAATGGCACACGCAACAGCCAAGCCACCAAGCCACCAATGCCTGAAGCAAAGCCACCCATACCAAGTACAACACTAGGGTCTACCTTAGCAAACACACGTACTGTTTGGATAAAAGCGAGGCTTAATAAAAAGGGTGCTTTGATTAGTGCCAACCTATTTTTACCACGCAAACCCACGGCACTGACTGTGTGTAATGGAATATTGTGCTTAGGTACTAATGTATTTTCCATACCGCGTTTTGATCCTAACCATTTAATATTAACAGAGTGTTGATCAAGCTCTTTAGCAATGGCTAAGGCTGGAAATATATGCCCACCGGTACCACCAGCCATAATTAATATTTTTTTAGTCGTGTCAGACAAAGTGTTTTTGTTTGTCATATCCTGCTCTATTCTCCATGTCGATTCTAAGTAATAGGGCGAGCGCAATAATGGTAAAAACCATACTACTTCCGCCATAGCTAATTAAGGGTAGAGTAAAGCCTTTAATTGGTATTAACCCAAGATTCATGGCGATATTAACACTGATTTGCATGGAAAACCAGGTGCAAATTCCAAAAGCAACGTACGAGGAGTATTTTCGGCCATTTTTTAAAGATTCTTTAGCAATGTTAAAACCTTTTCCAAGAATGTAAGCGAAAGAAGACAAAACAAACAACATGCCAATAATGCCTAATTCTTCACCAATAATTGAAAAAATCATATCGGTGTGTGCTTCTGAAAGTTTAATGTATTTTTGAAGGCCAGCACCTAACCCTGTACCTGTCCAATCGCCTCTGGCAATGCCGATTAATGCTTGTTTGGTTTGATCAACTTTAGTGCTATTGTTAAACCATAACTCAGTCTGCCAAAATTCAGTTAGTCGCTGCCACCTTATGCCACCATATAAGCCGTCAATATAGAGGCCGATACCCGTTAAACTAATTAATCCACTGCCTATAATGGCCAACTGCGTGAGATAGACGCCAGCTGCGAATAGCATAATAAGGGCGGTCGATGCAATGATAATGGTTGCGCCTAAATCGGTTTCAAATAGTAATAAAATACTTGGTATGGCAACAATAACCAAGGTTTTTAATAGCCCTGACCAAGGCTTTCGAATGTCTTCTTTTTGCCTGATTAAAAAACCTGCCATGAACAAAATCATGGCCAGTTTCATCATTTCAGAAGGTTGAAATTTAAAAAGCACAAAATTAATCCAGCGCGTGGCACCGCCTGCGCTGTGCCCAATAATAGGCACAAAAACTAAAATTAATAAAATCAATGTGACGCCGTAAAAAAATGGTGAGATGTCTTTAAAAAAAGAAATGGGTTTTTTTAATACCCAAAGACCGGCGCCGAGTCCAAGTACAATGAAAAAAGTTTGTTTAAAAAAGTACCAATAGACCTCTTGACTTCCAAGCGAAGCCGAGAAAGACATAATCCATCCGAATGTAATTAAAACCAGAATAACCGTTAATAAATTTTTATCGGGTGATTGACCGGTTTTCATTGGTGATTTTAGTTAAGTAAAATTTGTATTTTATACTCAAATACCATTGGTTTATCTAGATATACTTTTGTACATAAGTTGAGCTTTATGGGATAATGTTTCATTTTGTAAAACAGCGAGCTTCTCATGATTTCTACTGCCAATATCACCATGCAATTTGGTGAAAAACCTTTGTTTGAAAACATTTCCATTAAATTCCAAGGTGGTAATCGCTATGGATTGATTGGCGCAAATGGCTGTGGTAAATCAACCTTTATGAAGATTTTAACCAGCGAGTTAAAGCCTTCTGGTGGCACAGTGAGTATTACTGATGGTGAACGCTTAGGCATTCTTCATCAAGATCAATTTGCTTTTGAAGCCTTTCGTGTGGTTGATACGGTGATTATGGGTCATAGAGAACTGTGGGAAATTAAAAAAGAAAGAGATCGTATTTACGCTTTGCCAGAAATGAGCGATAAGGATGGTATTAAGGTTGGGGAACTGGAAATGGAATTTGCCGAGATGGACGGTTACATGGCTGAATCTTCAGCCAGTGAATTATTATTAGGCTTAGACATTCCTGAAGACCAACATTATGGCCTAATGAGTGAGATTGCACCAGGTTGGAAGCTTCGTGTACTATTAGCACAAGCGCTATTTTCTAACCCTGAAATTTTGTTATTGGATGAGCCAACCAATAATTTGGACATTAATTCAATTCGATGGTTAGAAGGGGTGTTGAACGAGCGTAAAGCTACAATGGTTATTATCTCTCACGACAGACACTTTTTAAACGGTGTTTGTACTCATATGTCTGATTTAGACTACGGTGCACTCAATACCTTCCCAGGTAATTACGATCAGTTCATGATTGCTTCAACGGCTATTCAAGAAAAAATGCAAACGGACAACGCTAAAAAAGAGGCGAAGATTAAAGAGCTTAAACACTTTGTATCGCGTTTCTCGGCCAATGCTTCTAAGTCTAAGCAGGCAACGTCTCGCCAAAAACAACTTGAAAAAATTGAGCTTAATGACATTAAGCCTTCTTCAAGAGTGAGCCCTTACATTATCTTTAATCAAGCAAACAAACTCCACAGAAACGTATTAGAAGTTTCAGGGCTCAACAAAAGCTTTGATAACCTTCACGTACTTAAAGACATTGAATTTTTGTTTGAAGTTGGTGAGCGCGTGGCCATCATTGGTCAAAACGGTATTGGAAAAACCACTTTACTACGTACTTTGGTCGGTGAAATTGAGGCGGACAAAGGCAAAATTAAATGGAGTGAGAATTCAAATATTGGCTATTATGCACAGGATCACAGTGCTGATTTTGAGCAGGACATGACCGTACTAGATTGGATGAGTCAATTCAAAAGCGAGAAAGATGATATTCAAGCCATGCGTGGCGTTCTCGGTAAGATGCTGTTTGGTAAGAACGACATTATTAAGAGTGTTAAATCACTTTCTGGTGGTGAAAAGGGCAGAATGCTATTCGGCAAGTTAATGCTGCAAAAGCCAAATATTTTGGTGATGGATGAACCAACCAACCACTTGGATATGGAATCAATCGAAGCACTTAACCTTGCACTGGATAATTATGAGGGTACACTTATCTTTGTGAGTCACGATAGAGAGTTTGTTTCATCGTTGTCTACCAAAGTGGTAGAGCTTAAAGAAGATGGCATGCATTACTATTCTGGTAACTATGAGGATTATTTAAAATCACAAGGATGATAAAAATCTAAAATGATTACAGCAGTATTGAAAAGGTTTGTTAAGCGCCAAGGCTTTGATTCCGCTGCCATACTGTCATTCGACACCTTGTTTGCTGTTGTACCTGGTTTGGCACTTGGTTTGAGTGTTTTCTCTCTTTCTCCTTATTTTTCTGATTTTCAACAACACTTAGAACAATTTTTATTCACTCAGTTACTGCCTCAAAACGTAGGCATAGCAAAGGAATACATTCAGCAATTTATTGCTCAAGCTCAAGCTATTAAAGGCCTAACTTCTGTTTTTTTAGTGTTTGCGGTAATGTTGCTACTCTACGAAATTGACAAGCGTATCAATCTTACTTGGCACAAACACCATCATAGGCATTGGATGGAAGGATTGGTTTCCTATTTATTTGTTTTATTTTTAGGTCCAATTCTAGTGGGTGCTTCGTTATTTTTTAGCTCCTACGCCATGGCATCTGAGTTGTTTAATGGTTTACCAGTGATGGAATATGCACCTATTCTTACTCCGTTTGCACTGTCTGGTCTCGGATTTGCTGTGCTTTATTATTCAGTTCCCTTGGAAAAAGTTCGTTTTATTAGTGCACTTAAAGCAGGCATTATTGCTGCTGTATTGCTGGAGATCATCAAATATGCTATGTTTTCCTACATTCAATATTTTCCCATATATGAGTTGATTTACGGTACCTTGTCCATTCTTATGTTGGTAATGCTGTGGGTTTATTTTGCTTGGATCATTGTGCTGCTAGGAGCTAGTTTTTGTTATTGCTTTGATAACAAAGAGTTAATCAAACTCGACAAGTAGGTAAAATCAGCACACTTTATTATTGGTATATCGTATGTTTACAGGCATCATTCAAGCCATCGGTCAAATCAAAACCAAAGACACACACGCCAAAGGCGCGGTGTTTCGTTTCACCTCAAGCGAGCTTGATTTTTCAAAGGTTGCAATCGGCGATAGCATTGCAGTGAATGGGGCGTGTCTAACTGCAATTGAAATTAGTGACAACAGTTTCAAAGCTGATCTTTCACAAGAAACGCTAGATTGCTCTATTTTTGGTGATTTGTCTGTTGGCGATGATGTTAATCTTGAAAAAGCTTTGAGACTTAATCAAGGCATTGATGGTCATTTGGTTAGTGGTCACGTGGATGGACAAGGAGAGGTTGTTGATAAATCGGTTGAGGGCGACTCAACGCGTTTTAAAATTAGTGCCCCGCAGAATTTGGTAAAATACATCGCTAGAAAAGGTTCAATCACCCTTAATGGTGTAAGTTTGACAGTAAATAGTATTGAGAGCAATGTGTTTGATGTCAATATTGTGCCACACACATTAACGGCAACAACCTTAGGAAAACTGAGCGTGGGTAGTAAAATTAATCTAGAAGTTGATATGATTGCACGTCATCTTGAGCAATTATTAAATGCAAATAAACCATAATGAAAGCGACTATTGAAGAAATTTTAGAAGACTACAAACAAGGTAAGATGATTATCTTGATGGATGATGAAGATCGTGAAAACGAAGGCGATCTGATTATTCCAGCGGCAACCTGCACCAAAGAAGACATTAACTTTATGGCGACACATGGCCGTGGTTTGATTTGCTTAACCCTTACACAGGAGCGCTGTAAACAACTGGATTTACCACTTATGGTAGCGCAGAATAATGATGCCAATGGTACTAACTTTACCGTTTCGATTGAAGCTGTAGAAGGAGTGACAACGGGTATTTCTGCAGCAGACAGAGCTAAGACGGTTTTGGACGCAGTAGCACCAAATGCCAAGCCTGCTGATATCGTACAGCCCGGCCACATTTTCCCTTTGATGGCGCAACCAGGTGGTGTACTGATTCGTGCTGGGCATACTGAAGCTGGTTGTGATCTCGCACGTCTAGCAGGTTACGAGCCAGCATCCGTGATTGTAGAGATCCTCAATGAAGATGGCACCATGGCGCGCCGTGATGATTTAGAAATTTTTGCCAAAAAGCACAATATTAGATGGGGCACGATTGAAGATCTAATTTCTTATCGTGTTGAAAATGAAAAAACCATTGAGCGCATTAATGAGCGTGAATTCAAAACCGAGCATGCAACTTTCAGATTAGTTTCATTCCTTGACAGTATTCATAATGAAACACACCTAGCACTGGTTAAGGGTGAGATTACCAATGACAGTACTACTTGTGTACGTGTGCATATGGAAGACACGTTTAGAGATGTGTTACAAGAGAGCTCAATTGGTTTTAATGTGGATTCAGCATTAAAGCATATTGCCAAATCAGAGTCTGGCGTGTTCTTATTATTAAGGAAGCAAACCGACAAATCCATCCTGCAAAATATTGATTCTACCGTTAGAGATGCGGGTGGTGATGATATTAAAACTTACGGTGTTGGTGCACAAATCTTGTCAGATCTTGGTGTAAAGAAAATGAAAATCCTAGGCAGTCCTAGAAAACTACACGGCCTTAAAGGTTTTGGCTTGGAAGTGGTTGAATACGTTGACACTCAAAAACAAGGAAAATAATGGAATTTAAATTTGATCGCGATGTCAATCAAGACTTTTTAGTGAATGCTAAAGTGGCTATTATTGTGGGTTATTTTTATCAAGATATTGGCGATAAACTATTAGCGGCAGCACATGAAACCTTAGCTAAATATGGTATTAATAAAAACAATGTTAATGTGTTTTATGCACCGGGTGCATTTGAGATTCCACTATTGGCTAAACGTTTAGCTGGGCAAAAATCAGCTGGTGAAAATCTATACGATGGCATTGTTACCTTAGGTGCGGTGATTAATGGCGAAACCCCCCACTTTGATTTTGTTTGTAACGAATGTGCCCGCGGTGTGGCTGATGTCTCTTACCAGTACGAAATTCCTACCGCTTTTGGCGTACTAACCACTTCCAACATGGAGCAAACCATTGGTAGGGCGGGCGGCTACAAAGGTAACAAAGGCGAAGAGGCAACCATGGCAATGATTGAAATGCTTTATCTGATGAAACAGGCTGACAGCCAAGCGTTTTAGTATTATGGCTTTTAAGACTCCAAAACAGCGTTCTCGTGAGCGCGTAGTGCAAGCGGTTTATCAATACCTAGTATCGGGTGGTGAAGTCTTACAAATTGAGCAACAGTTCCTTAATCAAAAAGAAGGCAAGATTTCCAAAGCTTTCTTTTCCAACTTATTCCTTAATATCTTAAGAAATAGAACTGAATTAGACGATCTGATTGCACCCACCATCTCTAGAGAAACTGACGAGCTGGGTTCGGTTGAGCACGCGGTGCTTTACTTGGGTACGTATGAGCTTCAAAATAGCATTGAAGTACCTTATAAAGTGGTTATTAATGAAGCCCTTGAGATTGCTAAACTGTATGGTGCAGAAGGTGCTTTTAAACTCATTAACTCATCACTTGACCAGCTAGCTAAAGAGTTACGTAGTATTGAGTTTGGTGCTTAAATAAACGACTAATCTAAATTGGGCGACAGTAGTCTCTCTGCATCACGAACTGAAACACCTTTGCGCTTGGCGTAATCTTCAACTTGTTGTTGATTGATTTTTGCCACACCAAAGTAACGCGATTCAGGATGCGCAAAGTACCAACCACTTACTGATGCTGTTGGCAGCATTGCGTAAGAACTGGTAAGCGTCATGCCGGTATTTTTCTCTACGTCGAGTAAATCCCATAGTTTTTCTTTTTCACTGTGTTCAGGGCAAGCAGGGTAGC
>JAPYOZ010000005.1 GCA_029941485.1 Gammaproteobacteria bacterium
CCTGCTATTGAGGCTGCTGAGGCAGGTTCACAGAAAATACCCTCCTTTTCAGTGAGTAGTTTTTGTGCAGCTAAAATTTCTTTATCGGTTAATGAATCAAACCAGCCACCCGATTCTTTTTGTACGTTCCAAGCCAAATCCCAACTTTGAGGGTGTCCAATGCGGATTGCAGTTGCAACAGTGTCAGGGTTGTCAATCATAGAACCTTTAATAAAAGGTGCTGCACCTGCAGCTTGATAACCTAGCATTTTAGGTGTGTTGTTGACTTTACCATATTCTTTGTATTCGGTATAGCCCATCCAGTGTGCAGAAATATTACCTGCATTACCAACTGGTAAACAATGATAATCTGGTGCAAAACCTAACTCTTCGATAATCTCAAAGGCTGCAGTTTTTTGTCCTTGCAGACGATAAGGATTGATTGAATTCACAATGGATACAGGTGCATGGTCTGCCACTTCTTTAACTAAGCGCATGCCATCATCAAAATTACCTTTGATTTGAATGATGACCGCACCGTGAATCATGGCTTGCGCGAGCTTTCCTAGGGCAATTTTCCCTTCTGGAATTAAGACAAATGCCTTGATACCAGCACGAGCAGCGTACGCCGCTGCTGAGGCAGAGGTGTTGCCCGTTGAGGCGCAAATGATGGCTTTTGACCCAGACTCAACGGCTTTAGTAACGGCCATGGTCATGCCACGATCTTTGAATGATCCGGTTGGATTTAAGCCTTCGTACTTGATGTAAATATCAACTGCTTTCCCTATTTCACGAGGAATGTTATCAAGGCGAATCAGTGGAGTATTGCCTTCGCCTAAGCTAATTATTCGAGTACTCTCACTAACAGGAAGTCTATCTTTATAATTTTCAATCAGCCCAGTATATCTCATGGTTTATATTCCTTAATTTATTAATCTAGAGTCTCTATATGGATAATTTTAACAGTTTCTTGGATAAAATTATTTTTTTGAATTTCTTCAACCGCTGTATTTAGTTCAATGGTTTTTACTTTGTTGGTAATGATGGCAATGTGAGCATTGTTTTGCTCATCAACTTGTTTTTGTACTACAGCTTCTACACTGATATTGTGATTGGCTAAAATGCTTGTAATATCGGACAATACGCCCGGTTCATCAGAGGCTAATAAGCGCAGGTAAAAAATACTCTCAATTGAATCGTTGGATTGACAAGGTATTGATTCAAAAGATTGCCAACCCAGTACGTCGTTACTGACGGTGCCTTTAATGATGTCTATTAAATCGGCAATCACAGCACTGGCAGTGGCCTCATCTCCAGCACCAGCTCCGTAGTAAAGTGTAGGACCAACGGCATTGCCTTTAACCAGAACGGCGTTCATAACGCCATCAACATTAGCCAAAAGTCTAGTTTTAGGAATGAGTGTGGGGTGCACACGCATTTGTATTTTACCGTCTATTTTTTTAGCAATGCCTAAGTGTTTAATGGAATAACCCAGCTCGGTAGCGAAAGCAACGTCTTCACCTTGAATTTGAGATATTCCCTCAGTAGAGACTTTGTCAAATTGTAATTCACAGCCAAAAGCAATCGAAGCTAAAATGGCTAATTTATGTGCTGCATCAATGCCTTCAACGTCAAAGGTTGGATCTGCTTCAGCATAACCTAGCGCTTGTGCTTCTTTTAGAACATCGTCAAAATCTCTACCTTTGTCTCGCATTTCAGTAAGGATAAAGTTGCTCGTACCATTAATAATGCCAGCCACCATTTCAATTTGATTGGCACTTAGACCTTGTTCTAGTGATTTAAGTATAGGAATTCCGCCAGCCACTGCTGCTTCAAACAATAAGTGAACGTTATTTTCTTTAGCGAGGGCAAGCAAATCATTGCCATCGGTGGCAATAAGGGCTTTATTGGCAGTAATGACGTGCTTGCCATTTTTAAGGGCTTGTTCTGTTAATTCTTTGGCTATGCCGGTACCGCCCATTAACTCAAGCACAATATCGATATTATCGTTATTGACAATTGAAAACGGGTCTTGGGTTAGCTCAAGATTATCAGTTGGGCAAATTCGTTCTTGATTGATGTCTCTAACAGCCGCATGAGTAACTTTAATGTTTGTGCCACTTCGACGGGTAATTTCTGCTTGATTTTTTGTTAAAACATTGACGACACCACCGCCAACAGTGCCTAAACCTAAAATTCCAATATTCACAATTTAAATTCCGATCTCTAGATGATAAAGGTTTGGATTATACCAATAGGGGTACCATTGAGCTGAGCTTATTCAGCCAATACAATGGCAGAACATTTAAGTGGGCGAGAGTATTGAGACGGGATCTTATGTTGGTTATTGAAAAGGACAGGCGCTAGGGCTTTTAACATGTCTTCATAAACGGGTTTTTTAAAATCAATCACCTGTTCGATTGGGTGCCAATAATCAACCCATTCCCAATCATCAAATTCAACATCAGAGTGGGTATCCAATTGAATATTGCTTTCATCGCAAGTGAGCTTTAATAAAAACCAAACTTGCTTTTGACCAATACAGATTGGTTTTTGTTTGCGTCTGATGTGATAGTCTGGCAAGTCATAGCGCAACCATTTAGGTGTTTTGGCAATGACTTCAACGTGCTTAGAAGACAGACCAACCTCTTCTTCAAGCTCTCGGAATAAAGCCTCAAGCTCCGTTTCATTCTTGTCAATTCCTCCTTGAGGTAATTGCCAAGCATCTTGCCGGTATCGTTTTGCTAAGAGTATCTGTTGTTTATCATTGGTAATAACAATGCCAACATTGGCTCTATAGCCCTTACTATCTATCATTTCCTAATCTTAGATTTGGATTTTTAATCTTCGCCAGAGAAGACACCCAATAAATGCAATAGACTAAGAAATAAATTATAAATTGAGACGAATAATGTGACCGTTGCCATGATGTAGTTGGTTTCACCGCCATGGATAATGTTCGATGTTTCAAACAGGATTAAACCGCTCATGAGCAATATAAAGGCAGCTGATACCGTTAGTGACAAGGCCGGAATAGCAAAGAAGTAGGCTGCAATGCCTGCTAGAAAAGCCACCAAAATACCAGCCGTTAAGAAGCCAGACATAAAACTAAAGTCTTTGCCAGAAACTAACGCGTAAAAAGACAAGGCTAAGAAGATAGTGCCTGTACCTGTCATTGCCATGGCAATTAATTCAGAGCCGTTAGAAAAAGCAGTGGTATAACTACCAATGATTGGGCCTAGTGTTAGCCCCATAAAACCAGTTAATGCGAATACTGCCAGAATTCCACCGGCTGAGTTTCTAAGTTTATGGGTTAAATACAACAAACCAAAATAACCACCTAAAGTGATTAAAAAACCGAAGTGAGGCAATTGTAAGGACATTGATAAATAAGCCATCAATCCACTAAAGAGCAGTGTTGCTGATAATAGTTGATAAGTGTTTCTTAAAACATTGTTAATAACAATGCCACGCGATGCAGTTTTAACATTTGTGTTCATAATTTTTTCCTATGTTGTATAAGTGTAAAATACCTTCATTTTATACTGAAAATAAATAATTTTCATGAAACTAGTTTTAGGCTTAGGAGAAACAGGGTTATCCGTTGCTCGATTTCTAACCAAGCAAAATATAGATTATAAAATTGCCGACAGTCGATTACGACCACCGTTGTTGGATAATTACATTACAGACTTCCCTAATTCACCCGCCGTTCTTGGTGAGTGGACGCAAGAACTATTAACGGATATTGATGAGGTATTCATCAGTCCTGGCATTGAACAGACGCAGTCGATTGTCATTTGGGCAAGAGATAAAAATATTCCAGTGGTGAGTGATATTGAGCTGTTTTCAAGGTTTGCTAAAGCACCTATTATTGGTATTACTGGCTCAAATGGCAAGTCAACCGTGACGCAATTATTAGGGGATATGGTTGCTAATAGTAATAAAGCGGTTGCTGTGGGTGGCAACATTGGCAAGCCTGCGTTGGACTGTTTAGATGATCGGATTGATTATTATGTGCTGGAGCTGTCGAGTTATCAGCTGGACTACACGAATCAATTAAAATTATTAACGGGTGTGGTGCTTAATATTACACCCGATCATCTTGATCGGTATGATGACTTTGATGACTACGTAGATTCAAAACTTAGTCTGTATCAGTATTGTCAAAACTTAGTAGTAAACCTTGATGAGACGCTTGTTCCAAATAAAAACAATGCCATACATTTTGGTATTGACATACCTAAACAAGCGGATGACTTTGGCACAGTTACTTGTCATGGCAGTTGTTATCTAATTAAAGGCGATGACGTTGTGATGAGTGTGAGTGAAATGCAGCTGATTGGCGAGCATAATGTGGCCAATATGTTGGCAGCATTAGCGCTAGGAGATCAAATTGGTTTGGATGTCGAATCAATGGCACAAAGCGTTAAAGACTTTAAAGGTTTAGAACATAGGTTGGAGTGGGTAGCTAAAAAGCAAGGCATTGATTACTACAATGATTCAAAAGCCACCAATGCAATCTCAACCATAAAAGCTCTCAACGCATTAATCGATAAACATGAGAACATTGTTTTAATTGCAGGCGGAATTGCTAAAGAAGAAGATTATTCAGCCATGTTTGAACTTATAGATGAGAATATTGCTAGTGTGATATTGATCGGACAAAGTGCCGTGGATTTTGGGCAGAATCTTAATAAATCTCAAGTTAGTTACGTACAAACAATGTCAGAAGCGGTTAATTTAGCCAGTGGAATGCTGAACGATGGGGTTGTTCTACTTTCGCCTGCTTGTGCAAGTTTTGATATGTTTGCTAACTTTGAAGAGCGTGGCCAGGTTTTTAAAGATCACGTTTTTAAACTGCCCTGAATAAATTTTATGGCCTCTAAAACGTTGGTGCTGCTTAAAATTAGTGCGTCTTTTTCATTTTTTAACCAAGTGCTTTGGTGTTTGCACAGCTGACGTGTAGCAATAATGGATTTTTCAACCATGTTGGGTTTATCAATTTCACCGTTTAAATATTGCCAAGCTTGGCGATAACCCACGCAACGCATCGAAGGTAAGTCTTCATTAAGGTTTGGGTTTTGTTTTAGACGCTCAACCTCAGCTAAAAATCCGTTATCCATCATTGATAAAAAACGAGATTCAATGCGCTGATGAAGATCATTACGCTGTGGCATGAGAATTATTTTTTTAATTGGGTAGGTAATACTGGATTTTTTATTGCCTTGCAATTCACTCAGTGTTTTTCCACTTAAATCAAACACTTCTAGCGCACGAGTAACTCGTTGTGAGTCGTTAGGATGAATCCTTTTAGCGGATTTTTCGTCAATTTTGGCTAGGTCTTTATGCAGTTCATCAGAACCTTTTTCTTGTAAAAGATGCCTGAACTTCTGTCTTGATGCACTGGTGGATTCTGGTAAGTTAGACAGGCCGTGCTCCAACGCATTGAAATAGAACGAAGTACCACCCACCAATATAGGGAGTTGATGTTGATCAAAGGCTACCTCAATTTGAGTTTTAGCGTCCATCACAAAATCATGTGCAGAGTAAGATTGTTCGGGTTTACAGATATCAATTAAATGATGCGGGTATTTTTTTAACGTATCAGCATCCGGTTTCGCTGTACCAATGTCCATACCCTTGTATATCAGTGCAGAATCTACACTGATTAAGCGCGCGTTAAAATGTTTACTTAGCTCGATGGCTAAATCAGTTTTTCCTGAGGCCGTAGGACCCATTAAAAAAATAACTGTTTTGTTTATTTTAACTACCATAAAGAGCTTTTAATTACTAAGCATTTGTTAATATAACCTATATTATAATGTGAGCACTAAACTTATTAGATACAAACACATGTTTACAATTACAAACCAAGTTAGTGGCAGATCTTTTGAAACTGATGGCAATAGTCCTATTTTAGATGATGCATTAGCGCACGGACTCAACTTCCCTTACGGCTGTCAAAAAGGTGCTTGTGGTAAGTGTATAGCCACCATTATTGAGGGTGAAGTAAGTTACGAGAGGGAAATCCCAAGTGGCATTACTCCAGAAGAAATTGCTGATAATATGGTTTTACTTTGTCAATGCAAGGCAACAACAGACGTCTCATTAGCGGTGGCTGAATTAGACAGCGTGGCCGACATTGAAGTGAGAATGCTGCCTTGTAAAGTTCAGAGTATTAATCGACTTAATCATGATGTAGTGCAAGTATTTTTAAAAATTCCTGGCGATGAGTCCTTGCAGTATCTGGCAGGGCAATACATTGACCTGATTCATCCTGATTTTGACCCACGTGCTTTTTCCATCGCCAATGCACCGGTTAATTCAAGTCTGATTGAACTGCATGTTCGTTTAGTGGAAGACGGTAAATTTACTAATTTTTTGTTTAATGAATTAAAAGAAAAAGCACTGCTTAGGCTTGAGGGTCCGAAAGGTACTTTTTATTTCAAAGAAGACAGTAAAAAACCAGTGATCTTGGTGGCTGGTGGCACAGGTTTTGGCCCTATAAAAGCCATTGTTGAGCATTCCATTGACAGTAACCTTGAGCGCCAAATTTATGTATATTGGGGCGTTAGGGATGAAGTAGACTTGTACATGGACTTGCCACAGCAATGGGCTGATGAGTATGATAACATTCATTTTGTGCCAGTATTATCTGAGCCTAATGAGAAATGGCAAGGTAAGGCTGGCTATGTGCACGAAAGTGTTTTAGCCGATTTTGATGACTTAACGGGCTATGAAGTGTATGCTTGTGGCCCACCAATCATGGTTAAAGCCGCCGCTGATACTTTTTTAGACCAAGGTATGATTAAAGACAACTTTTTTTCGGATGCTTTTGAGTTTGCCTTTTCTGGAGATAATAATGAGTGAAATACTCCCAGAGCATAGCTGTTTATCGCCAATGCAACAACACCTAACACAGCAATTAGAGTCTGCACTTAATCCAACACACCTTGAAGTGATTAATGAGTCGCACCAGCATTCAGGCTCTGCTAGCGAATCTCATTTTAAGTTAGTGGTGGTAAGCGATTATTTTTCTGATTTGAAATTACTCGATCGACATCGTTTTATTAATAAGCTGTTTATTGAAGAATTAGAGCACATTCATGCATTGGCTATGCACACCTACACGCCCGATGAGTGGAGTATTAAAAACGGCGCACCCGATTCACCAAAATGTGCAGGCGGTTCAAAATCTTAAAACAACTGATTTACCTATCTTTTCTATTGTTGAGTGCTTGTGAAGGCACAACAGCTAACACGCTCAGTACGGAAAAAACAATAAAACCCATTCAGGTTGAAACACCTTCTAACCCTGTTATTGAAAAAGACCTTTGGCGCTATATTGCTAATCGTTATACTTTAAGCGCACCCGATCAAAAAAAATTATTTTGGCACATTGACTGGTTTAAGAAAAACCCTGATTATTTAACTCGTGTTACTAAGCGCGCAAAACCGTATTTGTACCTTGTGACTAAAGAGGTTGAAAAAGCCGGTCTTCCTATCGAAATTGCACTGTTGCCTATTGTAGAGTCGGCTTATTACCCATTTTCTTATTCACACGGCACAGCATCAGGTTTATGGCAGTTTATTCCATCTACTGGGAGGCTTTATGGTTTGAAGGAAACTTGGTGGTACGATGGTAGGCGTGATGTATTGGCTTCAACCAAAGCAGCGGTTAAGTATTTAAAAAATCTTAACAAACTTTTTAAAGGTGATTGGCTTTTAGCCATTGCGGCTTACAATTCTGGTCCTGGTCGAGTGCAAAAAGCAGTGCGTAAAAATAAAAAGTTAGGCAAGAAAGCGGATTTTTGGCATTTGGATTTACCGAGCGAAACTAAGGGCTATGTGCCACGTTTATTAGCCGTTGCAGAACTTATTAAAAGTCCTAGTTTGTACAATCAGAGTGTTACTTCGATTGATAATCAGCCTCAAGTGCGCTCAGTTGTACTTAATTCTCAATTTGATTTAGCGCTCATTTCCCAATGGACGGACCTGAGTTTGGATGAATTGTATTCGCTTAATCCTGGTTTAAAACGCTGGGCAACGCCGAGTACAGGGCCTTATACAATGTTATTGCCCGTTGATGCGATTGAAAAGTTTGAAGAAAATTTAAGTATTCATCCAAAAGAAGGCAGGGTTCGTTGGTTGCGCCATAAGATCAAAGCAGGCGATAGTTTGAGTTATTTGTCACATAAGTTTAAAACCACCGTTGATCAAATTAAGAGTGTGAATAATTTAAACTCTAACGTGATTAAGGTGGGCGAGTATTTGATTGTACCCATTGCACAAAAATCTGAAAATTATTATTCTCTGTCTGAAGATCAAAGAGAAAAACGTAGGATAAATGCCAAAAAAAATGGCTTTAAGGTTATTCACACGGTTAAAAGTGGAGACAGTTTGTGGAAAATTTCAAACAAATACGACACCCCTATTAAATCCATTATTAAGTGGAATCATCTGTCTCGTACTGAACCACTCAAAATAGGAAAAAAATTGGTTATTTGGCGCTCATCAATAACAAAACCAGATGACTTATCAAAGGTGGTTAATACTGGGATAGACATCAGTAGAAAGGTTACTTATCGTGTCAGAAACGGCGATAATTTGTCAAAAATTGCGTCTAAGTTTAAAGTGAGTGTGAGCGATCTTAAATCATGGAATAAACTTGACGACAAAAAACCATTACAAATAGGGCAAAAATTAAAAATTATTGTCAATGTGATTAACTCTAAAATGAAATAAATATCTAGATAATATGAATGCATTACCCATTAACAAGATTATTTTAGCTGGCTTTGCTTTTGCGTTAACACACTGGAAAAAAATTATCGAGATTTCTATTTTTCCAGCGCTTATTTCCATTCCATTCTTATTAATATTGCCTGATTTATTGTTATTAATGAAGCAATTTTTTGATAGTGAAGAAGTAACTGGTGTGCAATTACCAGAAAATATGATGATTTACCTTGTGTTGTTTTTTTATGGCTATTTGACATTGTCAATCAATATGTATCGTTTAGTGATGTCAGGAGAAGACTCTGTTTCTGGTTTGACGTTTGTTTTAAGCTTTAATAAGATTGTTCGATTTGTCGGATTGACGTTATTCATTGGCTTGGCAACCATGATTCCAGTGATGTTAACCAAACTAGCCTTTTTACAATTAGTTATGTATTTCTTACTCATACCGATCACACTAAATTTTATCAATATTGCTTTTGATCAGCCATTAAAATACAAGTGGAAGTTATCATTTCCTACGCATTTAAATCTATTTTTTTTACAAGTGGTTTTACCGGCATTAATCACGATGTTATTTTCCGCATTTTCCGATGCTATTGGGCTGGGTTCAACACTAGAATGGATTGTTAGAGTGGTTGTTTTTTATTGGACGTTGGTTACTCTTGCACTCTGTTATCAATTAGTTGTAACTAATAACTCAGAGTAAAACCTTTTGGATAGCGCATATCAAAGGTTACTTGTTTGACTTTGGAGATTTTTTTTTGAAGTTTTCTATGGATTTTTTTAAAGTTAGCCAGTCTTTCATCTTGCATTTGATAGCCTAGAATCACCCGAATATTAGGCTCTATTGTTAATTGATCAATGTTGGTTCTGGAGATTGATTTGATTGTCATTGTCGGATAAATCAATGTCTGGTAGTGCTGATAGTCTTGATACAATTGAGCAATAACTTCTTTATCATTGCTTGAGATTGCCAAAACAGCATCAGATTTGATTTGTTTTTTAGGAATAAATAATTCACCATTTTTAGAAATATAGCCAATACAACTATTGTTGTTTTGTTTGGGTTTGCAGTTTTGTTTATTTTTCCAACGCATTGCAATTTTCTGTTGGTCTATTGTGATGCGGATAGAATTCCAAAATAAGCGCTTGATGTGTGCTTTATAAACCCAAGGATCTTGCTCAAGGGTTTGTCTGATTTGGTGTAAGTCGAGTTGGTATTTGTCTTTGATTAAGGGTTGAATCTTATTGAGTAACGCCTTTTGAGAAACATTTGATTCTTGACCAATGTCCCAATTAATATTAACTTCTAAAAATTCGGTGGGATTGGATTTTAATACAGTAAAAATAACAAACGCCAACACAGCAAAAAAAGGCAGTGTTTTTGCAATGGGAATTAGTAATTGCCAAAAAGGTTTTTTTTGTTTATTTTTTCGAGATTTTTTAATCATTGAGAATTCTTATTACTAATTCATTAAAGCTAATTCCAGATGCTTTTGCTGCCATAGGTATTAACGAATGTGAGGTCATGCCAGGAACGGTGTTGATTTCTAATAAATAGTTTTTTTGATTTTTATCAATAATAAAATCAACTCTGCCCCAATTACTAGCGTTCATTATTTTAAAAGCCTTTAGAGCGATTTCTTGCAAGTGCTTTTCCTCATCTTCTGACAAACCACAAGGGCATAGGTATTGAGTATCATTACTGTGATATTTAGACTCGTAGTCATAGAAGTCATGTTCAGTATGCTTTGCAACGATTTTAATGACTGGTAATGTTTTATTATTTAGTATGGAGACTGTGTATTCATCCCCTTCAATCCAGCGTTCGATTAGCGCGTCTTTGTCGTATTTCCAGGCCAACTCCAGTGCTTCATTGAGTTGTGACTGATCAACCACTTTACTGATTCCAATACTAGAGCCTTCGAGTGTTGGTTTTACTGCCCAAGGAAGGGGAAAGGTAATGTCGGGGATGGCTTTATCAGTACTCGCAAGTACTGACGGTGCTAATGGTAAATTGTGTTTTTCCCAAATTATTTTAGTGGTAGATTTGTTCATGCACTGCTTTGAAGAGCTAGAATTAGAGCCCGTATAGGAAATATTTTTATCTTCTAGTTGTTGCTGGATATAACCATCTTCACCACCACGACCGTGGAGAACAATAAAGACTTTATCAAAAGATTGTGACCAAAGATCGACTAAGTTGTCATCGTGCCAATCAAATTTAAAACATTCAACCTTTTGCTTTTTTAAAGCAGTGTAAACAGCCTCACCACTTTTTAAAGAGACTTCTCGTTCCGCTGAATTTCCACCCATTAATACTACAATCATACAATTTTTACTTCCGTTTCTAAGTCAATGCCAAATTTAGATTTTACGGTTTGTTGAATGTGGAAAATCAGGTTTTCAATGTCGGTGGCAGAGGCATCATCCTGATTAATGATAAAATTTGCATGTTTGTTTGACACACAAGCACCACCAATGCAAAAACCTTTGAGATTACTTTTTTCAATCAGCTTAGCGGCATGTTGATTGGTAGGATTTTTAAACACACTGCCACAACTAGGAAGCCCAATAGGCTGTAATTGATTGCGCTTTTCTAATAATTCTTTAATGTTATTTTGTTTGGTTGCTTGCTCAAATTTTAAGTTTGCACCAATAAAATATTCACCATCATTTTTAGCGATCACTTGTCGATAGCCAATTTTATAATCTTTTTTCATTCGATGAAACAACGTGCCCGATGAGTTGATGGTATTAACACTGTGAACAAAATCCCAAATTTCGCTACCAAAGGCACCTGCATTCATCGCTAGTGCACCACCAACACTACCAGGAATTGCACTTAAAAATTCACCACCACTGAGTTTTTCCCCTTCACAAAATCGGGCGATCTTGGCTAGTGTCACTCCTGCTCCAGCTTCAACGATGGAGTTTTTTAAATTAAGTGTTTTAAAGTTGCTCAGCTTGATGACTACTCCATCAAAGCCACGATCACGTACCAGTAGGTTACTACCCAAGCCCAACATTAATATGGATTTTTGATTATTTTTTAAAAATTCAGATAAGTCTTCTATGGAGTTGGGAGTGAAAAAATCTTGTGCCAGTCCACCGGTTCTAAACGAACAATACCCACTCATGGGCTCGTTATGAATTAGCATATTTATCGGTTAATAATCCTGGAAGAGCGTGAATATCGCCAGCTCCTAAAGTAAGTATAACGTCATCATTTTTAATAATATTAGGCAGTACGGTTAATATTTCTTTGCCATCTTTAATAACAACAGGGTCTAACGATGAGCGCTTGCGAATGGCATTTGCCAGTGAACTGGAATTGATGCGAGCAATGGGTTGTTCATTAGCAGGGTAGATTTCTAGTAATATTAATGCATCTGCGTTAGAGAGTATTCTAGCAAAGTCATCAAACAAGTCGCGTGTACGTGAGTAGCGATGTGGTTGAAAGATAACTACTAAGCGTTTGTCTTGGTAAGTATTTTGTAAGCTTTCAAACACTGCATTAATTTCATTTGGATGATGGCCATAATCATCGAACAGTGATACATGCTTATTATTTATCTCTAATAGCCCGTGGTAGTCAAGTCGGCGAGCCACACCAGAAAAACTCTTTAAGGCACTTTGAATAACTTCTACTTTAATTTTCAATTCACAAGCAACACCGATGGCAGCTAATGTATTTAGAATATTGTGTCTGCCAATTAGGTTTAACTCCACTGAAAAAGATTTATCGTATTTATTACACACTGCATCAAAATGCATTTGCATGTCTTGTTGCCTAATATTGATTGCTTGTACATCAACTCCAGAATTAAAACCATAAGTAATTAAAGGTCGATGAATGTCATCTACTATGTCTATTACACCAATGTCATCCGTACACAAGATGCAAGCGCCATAAAAAGGCAAATTAGAAGTAAAGCTAACAAAGGCATCTTTTAGATTTTGATAATCGTTATTGTAAGTGCTCATGTGATCTTGGTCAATGTTGGTAATAACACTGAGCATGGGTTGTAAGTGCAGAAACGATGCATCGCTTTCATCAGCCTCAGCAATAAGATAATTGCTTTCACCTAATTTTGCATTAACACCGCTGGAATTAAGTATGCCACCAATGATGTAGGTTGGGTCAAGTTGCGCTACGCTTAAAATATGAGTGATTAAACTAGTGGTAGTGGTTTTTCCATGGGTGCCTGCCACTGCAATCCCAAATCTAAAACGCATTAGTTCTGAGAGCATTTCCGCTCTTGGCACGACAGGAATATTGAGCTCGCGTGCTTTAATAAGCTCAGGGTTTTTTTCATTAATTGCGCTTGATACTACTACGGCTTGTGCGCCAATAATTTGATTGCTTTGATGTTGATAAGTGATTTTACAGCCTAGATTTTCTAGTCTTTTAGTGGTTTTAGAACTTGTGGTATCAGAACCAGAGATACTATAACCTAAATTATTTAACACCTCAGCAATACCACTCATGCCTGAGCCACCAATACCAATAAAATGAATATTTTGAATCCTTGAACTAGAAACGGAACTTAAATTATTCACGTTTTGCTGACGGTGATCATACTGAATACTCCAATACCTTCACCTCTGCCAAATGCAGTCAATCCTTCGCCTGTTGTCGCGGTGATACCGATGTTGTCGATGTCAGTATTAACTAAATTCGCAATGCTTGACCTTAGTGCCTGCATCTTTGGTGAAATTTTTGGCACTAAACACTCAATTGAGATAGCAATATGATCAATGTTCCAGTCATTGAGGTCGTTAAGGGCTAGTTTTAGATATTCGCTACTGTCTGTAATACCTTGTTGGCAAAGATCATCGGCTTTAGCGCCTAAAATATTTTTAGTTGTAATTGATGAAATGGCATTGGTCAGCGAGTGCAAAAGCACATCTGCATCGCTATTACCTTTTAATCCTTGAGGATGGTCAAAAGTAACACCGCCTAATATTAGTGGTTTTTCAATTTGTGTTTCAAATGCGTGCGAGTCTTGCCCTATGCCTGTTTTTGTTTTCATAGTGAGTTTAGATAAAAGTTTGCCAATTCTAAATCTTCTGGCGTGGTAATTTTAAGGTTACTTTTACTTGAAGGAATAATTACAGATTCAAGTCCTAATAGTTCAATGGCACTGGCCTCATCAGTAATGCTTAGGTTATTTTTTGTCACATTTTCCAAGGCTTTTGATAATACACCAAAACGATACATTTGTGGTGTTTGCGCTTGCCAAAGATTAGACCTGTCCAGCGTTTTTTCTATGATATTGTTAGTAGCTTGTTTAACAGTGTCGACAACTGGTGTTGCCAACAATCCACCGGTAGGATGGTTTTTGAGTTTATTCATTAAAGTCATTACTTCTTTGGCATTAACACATGGTCTGGCTGCATCGTGTACCAAAACCCAATCATTGTCATTAGCAAAAAGTTTGAGAGTATTTAATGCAGAAATTACTGAATGGAAACGTTCTTTACCGCCAGCGACTTTTGCTAGAATTTTTAAATGTTTGTAGAATTTAGACTTTTTAAACAAAGTATCTTCATTTGCAATGGCAATGATACAACCTGTGATCTTATTAATACTTAGTAGTGTTTTGAGTGTTTGATCGAGCACGCTAAGACCATTGTTTAGTTTTAGGTACTGTTTAGGTAGGTCTGATTTCATACGCGTACCAATACCACTTGCAGGCACAATTAAGTAGTAACGATCAGCTGACATTAATAAATTTTAAAAAAATAAGATAAGTTTTTATTATACCCAAGCCTTGATGATACAGCACAAAGTAGAAATTAAGGTTTCACACTAGGGTCTTGAATAACTTTACTGATTTGATAATATTTTTCACCGTCTTTCACCAAACCAAACCGATAACGAGCTTGAGATTCTAAAATTTCCATGTTGGGTTCTGATTCGGAGTTTAACTCAATGATCAAAGATTGATTTTTGTTTTCCAGTGCTTGATTAAGAACGGTGTTTTGTTCAATAGTTTGTTGTCGATCTTTTAAATTTTTTGGAAAATTGTTAATGAAAAAATTCTGACGAATGAGCGTTGTTAAAACCACTAAAAGAATAATGGTGATCCAATAGTTATAAAAAAAGTCAAATAGTTTATTTGACTTTTTTGTTTGATTTTTCAATTTGAAAGGATGAGAATCTTAGCCATCAGCAAGAATCTCTCCATCTTTTTTGTCCTGAGTTGCCATCCAAATAGTGCCACCAACAATATAAATTGATGATGCAATCACTGCAACTGATGAGATATATTCCGCTGTACCGGAAATAATTCCCATATAAGACAGTAAAATTAATGCCAAGGGTGCTACTAAAGTTACAACCAGTGTACTCAGTAGTAAAATGTGACCTTTTGTAGTGCTGTTATCAACCGTTGAACTCATTTTATTCTCCTCATTTTTAAAGTAATAACCGCATTATAGCACAGGTTTTTACAATGAGAAATTGATGAATGCTATTTTTTTATTAAAATTGTTTTAGAAAGCCAATCATGAAGTGCAAGATTATCTTTGTTAAACCATTGAGATAAAGAAACAATACCAATGATTGCAAAGATAAATCGAATCAAAGCCTGTTTTTGGGTAATATTCTCGCCACTTGCTTGAGTCACCTGAAATTTCCAAGCTTTCATGCCTAAGGTTTGTCGTCCTTTTACCCAAGAAAGTGAAAAATAAAAGTAAGTAACGGGCAGAGTAACGGTGTAAAAAAGCAACTCACTAATTTGTGCTTGGTTTTTAAAAAGGGCGATAATAATAACACCCATAACAAAAAACACTAAAGAGAAAACTAAGAAAGCATCGTAAAAGACAGCGCCTAATCTGCGCAAGAAAGACACATTAGATTTCATTATTTTTTGTCTAATAATAAATTTGGATTAACGGCCGTTTGATTGAGATAAATTACCCAGTGAAGATGGGGTCCGGTTGAACGTCCTGTCTGACCAATGGTGCCAATGGTATCCCCCTTTTTAACAACCTGATCTTGCTCAACCAGTCGTTCATTCATGTGAATGTAGACACTGACTAGACCTTGTCCGTGATCGATAAAAACACTATTACCGTTAAAAAAGAAATCCCCCGTTAGAATAACTTTGCCATCGGCAGGTGATTGAATAGGGGTACCGACATCGCCAGCAAAATCAAGCCCTGTGTGTGGGCGACGCGCTTGCCCATTGTAAAAGCGTTTTAACCCAAAAGGGCTGGTGGTAATACCATTAACAGGACGAGAAAATAAACCAGAGGACAGTACCGTGTTAGAAAATACCTTTCTAGAGTTTGATAAGACAGGACGTTCTTTTTTGATTCTATCCGTGTGTGCTAAGTTAGGGTTGACGTATTTTTTCTTTTTTCCTTTAAGGATAATGCGTTGTTCGGTATAAACATGGTCTTTGACTTCAAACTCAAAACGTCTAGTGGAAAAATCTTTGATAATAATTTCTTTCTTACCTGGCTTTGTTAATAGTGGAATACCAACCAAAGCTTGCCAATGTTGATCTTTGATACGTTGTAAATACAAAGAGACATTGTTGTAATAACCTTTCGGATTGGAATGGTTTGTTTCAAAATCAATCACAGCAATGCCACCAGGTATGGGAGTGCTTGTTATGGGTATGTTTGCTAACACTAATGTGGGAAATAAGAGCAATAAGAAACTAATTATTTTCAATTTTATTAACCTTTGAATAAATCTTACCATCGGTAAGTTGTGTAATGATTGAGCTTCCTATTTTAACGGTACTTTTAGATAATAAAACCTGATTATTATCAGTACTGGTAATGCTGTAACCACGTGATAAAGTATTGAGCGGTGATAGGTGGTTAAGCCCACTAATTTGGGAAGAGAGTTGGTTTATTTGCATCTCAACGAGTGCATTGATGGATTTTTTTAATCGTTCATTCAGAGCGTGTAGTGTGTTGTTATTTTGATTAATAAGACGATGAATTTGTTGCGCTAGATGATATTTTGAAAGTGCATTTATTTCTTTTTTATGTTGGATACTGGCAATGGGAGAGTGTTGTTTTAATTGCTCAAACAACGTTATGAGTTTGCCTTGGTTTAAGCTAATGACGGTTTTGGTTTGATAATTTAAACGAGAACTAAGAGAATCCAGTTGTTGTGAAAACAAATGAAGTTGTCTACTTGGGGTGGGTATTCTTGACTTTAGTTGGCTAAACTTGTGTTGGCATATCTCTAATATCTGATTACTAAGTTGATGAAGTTGCGCATAAAGTTTATTGGCATTCGAAAGTAGCTCTAGTCGGTCAGGAGCAACTATCATCGCAGCGGCACTAGGCGTGGGCGCACGTACATCACTCACAAAATCAGCAATGGTTGTATCGGTTTCATGACCAACAGCGCTGATAATAGGGGTCTTGGTATTAAATATAGCTCTGACTAGTGCTTCTTCATTAAAAGCCCATAAATCTTCTAGCGAGCCACCTCCTCTAGCAATAATCATCACATCACATCGGTTTGATTGATCAGCAGCTTCTATGGCTTGCGCTAATTTCTGTGCTGATCCTTCCCCTTGCACTGCACAATCAAATAACAAGATGTTGGCAAATGGATAACGTTTATTCAATATTTTAATAATATCCCTAATGACAGCGCCATTCGATGAAGAAATAACACCAATAGTGCTAACCTCTGAAGGGAGTGGTTTTTTATGGATCGTATCGAACAATCCCTCATCTTTAAGTTGGTTTTTAAGTTGTTCAAAAGCCAACTGGAGGTTGCCGACACCCACAGGTTCGATGTGCTGAATGATGATTTGAAAATCACCACGCGCTTCATATAGAGTTGGTGCAGCACGCACTAAAACTTCCATTCCATTTTCTGGGTTGAATTTAATATTGCGTTGGTTTAAACGAAATAAGGCGCAACGAATTTGCCCGCGATTATCTTTAAGTGAAAAATACCAATGTCCAGAGGCGGGGCGAGATAAATTAGAAATCTCTCCTTGTAGCCAACAAGTTGGGATGTTGTTTTCAATGGTTTTATTGCACAGTGATAAAAAATCAGATACTGTGTAAACTTCATCAATGTTAAACATATTAGTTTTGTTTTAGTAGGACGAATACCGCACCGGTACCACCGTCTTTATCAGGGCAAGAGTTAAATGCTAATACTTGTGGGTGTTGGCTTAAAAAGTTAACAACTTGGGTTTTTAAAATACTCATGCCATTTTCAGAATGGTAACCCTTGCCGTGAATGATTTGAATAAAAGAATCGAATTGGTGGTGGTACATAAAGGTTGACAACGACTCACAAGCTTCCACAACAGTTTGGCCATGTAAATCTAAAACCGGCATAGTGTCAAGATTACCTTGTTTCATTTTTTTGATGACCTTGGTTGAAACCCCATTTTTTGAATAGCTAACAATCTCAGAGCCTTCAAGATTAGCATCAACAATATAACTGTATGCAGTGAATGCCGGTTTTTTTAAGGCATTATTTTTACGAATACTATCTTTATCAATCGGTGCGTTGGCATCAACCGTTGATCTGAATAGCTGTTTGTCTTCGTCGTTAATCTGTTTCATACAAGCATAAAAAAAGCCCTCAAAAGAGGGCTTTATTATAGCAATGTAAACGTTTTAGTTTATAGTGCTTTAATCTGTGTGTTAAGGCGAGATTTCTTTCTAGCTGCTTGGTTTTTATTCATTAAACCTTTACTAACTGACTGGTCAATCATCTTTTGCATTGCACCAAAACCACCTTGAGCTTCTTTTTTATTACCAGCTTCAAGTGCGTAAGTTACTTTTTTAATAAAAGTACGAACTTTTGCACGAATTTGAGAATTGTGTTGGTTGCGTTTAATTGCCTGTCTTGCGCGTTTTTTAGAGCCTGCTGAATTAGCCATATTTAAAAAAATTAGAATAAGTAAAAAAGGCATTATTATACCTTAATACAAATATAGAGTATGAAATAAAGTATTAAAAGTTCATGGAATCTACAAATTTTAATGTCTTTTTCTTATTAAGTAGCAGTTGCCATGTTCTACCACCTTGTGACTTCCATAAAGAGACCGCCCTAATGCCTGCTAGTAGTAGTGCTCTAATGTGATTAGCAGTATGCCGGTTAGATAAATAAATTTGCTCACCACTCACCATAATTCTTGGGTTGAGTTCACCCAAAGTTGTTTTATAAAGCTCAGCCAAACGCGCTAGAGAATTAGAGTGAGAAATTTCAAAAAAATCTTGATCTTTAATTTTGCTAATTTCATTGGTAATCTTAGTCAAAAGATTTTGGTCTTTCATGAGTTTTTTCTCTAAATTAATTAAAGCCAGCGCATAAAAAACAATATTTTGCATGCTTTTAGACTTTTTTCCAAAGGCTACCTTGAGTGCATTTAAACCAGTTGATAAGTCTTTTGGTGAACCAAAGACTTCTTCCACATTGGTACTGTTGGTAACAATACTTTGTAAACTGGCCTCATTACTTTGACTGTCGCAAGTACCTGTCGATGCAAGTTGGTCCACCAGAGTGGTTGTTTGTAATAAGCTGGCCAAGGCTAATGTTTGTTCTCTTAATTTATTCATTACTTCTTTGTTCGATAATCCCACCACCTAAGCAAGTGTCATCGTTATAAAAAACAATGGATTGTCCGGGGGTAATGGCGCGTTGAGGTTGTTTAAAAATTACCTTTAAGCATTTGTCATTACCTTGGTTAATCACACAAGCTTGTGATTGTTGACGATACCTTATTTTTGCATGACATGCCAGTGGTAATTTTGGGGGATTGTTAATCCAATGGATATTATTAGTATTTAGTACATTATGGTAAAGAAGCGGATGGTCGCCTTGCACAACTACTAACTCATTGCTATCAATACGTTTATCAGCTACAAACCAAGGCTCACCTGAATGACCAAAGCCGCCACCAATTTCTAAGCCTTTTCGCTGACCAATGGTATAAAAAGCCAGACCATCGTGGTGTTTGATGAATTTCCCATCTTGATCAATAATATCCCCTTGTTTTTTCGGCAAATAAGTTTGTAAAAATTCAGAAAAATTACGTTCGCCAATAAAGCAAATTCCAGTTGAGTCTTTTTTATCAGCAGTAATTAGATTATGCTTTGTAGCGATTTCACGTACTTTTGATTTAGTAATATTGCCCAGTGGGAACAAACTTTTTGAAAGTTGTTGTTGGTTCAGTAAATATAGAAAATAGCTTTGATCTTTAGTATCGTCCAAACCAGTTTTAAGGTTATACATCTTATCTTTTTCATCAATACGAGAGTAATGGCCAGTGGCAATTTTGTCAGCACCGAGCGATAGCGCATGTTCAAGAAAGACTTTAAACTTAATTTTTTGATTGCACAAGACATCAGGATTCGGTGTTCGACCTTTTTTGTGTTCTTGTAAAAAGTGATCAAATACATCGTCCCAATAGTCAGCTGAAAAGTTAATAGTATGGAGCTTAACACCCAGTTTATCCGCTACTTTTTGTGCATCTGAAAGGTCTTGCTCTGCGGTGCAAACACCGTCAGTGTCGTCCTCTTCCCAGTTTTTCATAAACAAAGCTTCTACCTCAAAGCCTTGTTCTAAAAGCAATAGAGTAGCAACAGAGGAGTCCACACCCCCTGATAAGCCAACAATGATCTTGGTTTGTTTGTTAGGACTCAAATTGCTCATAAGCCAAAACAATGCGTTGTACTAATTTGTGTCGAACCACATCTTTTGACTCAAAATGACAAAATGAAATTTGATCTTCATCTGTGAGTACTTTCATGGCGTGAAGCAGTCCAGACTGATTTGGTCGTGCCAAGTCAATCTGGGTGATATCACCAGTAATCACCATTTTTGAGCCAAAACCCATTCGCGTTAAAAACATCTTCATTTGTTCGATGGTGGTGTTTTGTGCTTCGTCTAAGATGATAAAAGATTCATTAAGCGTTCGACCACGCATAAAGGCCAGTGGCGCCACTTCAATCACATTTTTATCTAATAATTTAGTAACCTTATCAAAGCCAAGCATCTCGTATAAAGCATCATAAATAGGGCGCAAGTAAGGGTCGACTTTTTCAGTTAGATCACCCGGTAAAAAACCCAACTTTTCGCCAGCCTCTACTGCAGGCCTTACTAAGACAATACGGCGCACATCAGAGTGTTCCAAGGCTTCTACGGCACGAGCCACAGCTAGGTAAGTTTTACCAGTGCCAGCCGGCCCAATACCAAAGGTACAGTCTTTATCAGTAATGGCTTTAACGTAGTGCTGTTGATTGGCACTACGTACGTGAATTATTTTACGTCGTGTTTTAATATTAACGGTCTGGCTTGGCAGGTCATCCTGTGTTCGAGCTTTGATGTACATTTCTAAATCATTAATATCGATGGTTTGTTTTTCAGACAGAGACAGTAAATCTTCTAATACTTGCACACCTATTGATGCGCTATCACCTGTAATGGTAAAGTCAGCACCTTTGTTATCAATAACAATATCAAGGCTTTTAGCAATGATTTCTAAGTGCCTATCTAATGGGCCACAAATATTACCCAGTTGTTCTAAATTGTCGATTTCTAAGGTTAGATTCATAGGTGATATTTTATCATCGACCTTAATTATGAAACTAGATATAATATTTTGTATAATTTTTTAAACAGCACACAATATTTATGACGATTCAAAACCTTTTTTCTTTGAAATATATTGCTATATTGTTTGTTTCATTAGTGATATCGAATTTGACTTTTGCAATGGAGCACAACCACTCTATGCATCATCAATCTACAAGTTTAGAGGTGCACAATCCGTGGGTTAGATCAGCACCGCCTAATGCTCCGATGTTAGGCGCATTTATGCAGATTAAAAATAATACTAATAATACAATTAAATTATTATCTGCACAGGCAAAAGGATATCAGCGCGTAGAATTGCATAGAACACTTAACCATGGCGGCATGATGAAAATGCTAAAGCAAGATTTTATGCCGATTGAGGCCAATAACAACTTGCATCTAAAACCAGGTAGTTGGCATATTATGTTGATTGAACCAGGGTCAGTGCCTGAAGAGGGTGATATGGTCATGATTAAACTAACATTTGACAATGGCTTTACACAAACCATTCGTGCTATTGTTAGGAAAGGAAAAATGATGATGAACCATCATCATGCACACTAATGTCTAAATCTACATTATTAATCACTGTTGCTTTTATTGTTTCAATAGGGGTTTCAGTGTTTTCTGTTAACACAGATACTGATTATGGTGCTTTAAAAAAACAACTTAAAGTCTCTCATATTTTGCATAAACCGGATAAAAAGTTACCTGATTTTGCATTAATCGATCACAATGAACAACCATACAATAACGCTCATTTAAAAGACCAATGGACGTTATTAACTTTTATCTATACACATTGTCCAGATGTCTGCCCGACAGTGTTGATGGATATGGCATCGATAAAAATGGGTTTGGAAAGTGCCGAGTTGAAGGTGATACCTGAGCTTGTTGCCATTACTTTTGACCCTAAAAGAGATACGCCTAAAGTACTCAAAACTTATGTGACGCATTTTGACAAAGATTTTATCGGTATTTCTGGTGATCAAGCTCAAATTGATCAGTTGATTAAACCATTTGGCACATACTACGAACGTTTAATTGAAGTGAACGGAGAGAGCATTATTATTCCAAATGGAACTAAGTTACCTGAAGGCGTTAAAAACTATTCAATTAACCACACAGCATGGATGTATTTACTCTCACCTGATGGTCAAATTTTTGCAGGCTTTCCAACGCCACACAAACCAAACGCCATTGCCAAAGATATTGAGCTAATAATTAATAACTATTGAATAATAAAGCGTTAACTTTTGTTGCAACGATTTCAATTTTATTAATTGTTTTTGGTTATTGGTATCAAAGTTTTTTGCAAGATAGAATCCAGCGCGTTATTAATGTCACAGATTGCCAAATTAACAAAACATCTTGCAGAGTAAAAATAGATGACGTTGCATTTTTAACATTGAGTATTCTTCCAATTGGCATCCCACAAACTCAAGCACTTGATATTGATGTTGAATTAGAAGGATTTGATGCAAATCGAATTTCAGTTAATTTTGAAGGCATTGAAATTGATCACAATTTGCTACCTTATTCGTTAGATAAACAGGATCCTTATCATTTTTCAGGCAAAGGATTTCTTTCTATTTGTTCACTTAGGAAAATGCACTGGCTTGCTAATATTATTATTAATAGCGATGATGCAGTGCTGCTTAAAGTTTCCTTTCCTTTTGAAACGATTCAGAATTAATCTATTAATACACCAATTAATGAATTACCACGTGCATCGGTAATCTCTACATTGACAATTTGTCCAATCAAAGACTCGTCACCTTTAAAGTGCGTGTTACGCATGTTTTCAGTTTTACCAAACATGTTGTTGTCTTTTCTGGCTTTATTTTCAACCAAGACTTTTTGCACGCTGCCGATCATTGATTTTGAAATCACTTCAGTAGATTCATCGATGGTTTTTTGCACTAAAGTCAGACGATCTTTTTTAACTTGTAGTTCCACATCATCTGGGTAGCTTGCCGCTGGTGTGCCAGGGCGTGCCGAGTAGATAAAACTAAAAGACTTGTCAAAAGTAATATCATTAATAAGGCTCATGGTATTTTCAAAATCTTGATCAGTTTCACCAGGAAAGCCAATAATAAAGTCACTAGAGATTGAAATATCTGGGCGAATTGCACGCAAACGTCTGATTTTTGATTTGTATTCAAGGGTGGTATGACCACGTTTCATCAAGGTCAAAATTTTATCAGAGCCACTTTGAATCGGCAGATGTAAGTGTGATACTAGCTCAGGCACTTCAGCATACGCTTGGATTAAACTATCACTAAATTCAACCGGGTGAGAAGTGGTATAGCGAATACGGTCAATACCATCAATTTGTGCCACAATGTTAATCAGTAGTGCTAAGTCGGCACTTTGATCGTCATCCATCAAACCTTGATAAGCATTCACGTTTTGACCTAAAAGATTCACCTCTCGAACACCTTGGTCTGCCAAGATTTGCACTTCTTTAATGACGTCGTTAAACGGGCGTGATACCTCTTCACCGCGAGTGTAAGGTACTACGCAAAAAGTGCAGTACTTAGAACAGCCTTCCATGATTGAAACAAAGGCGGTGACGCTGTTGGTTTTTGGCTTAGGAAGGTGGTCAAATTTTTCAATTTCTGGGAAAGAGACGTCAATACTTACTCGCTTATCACTTAAGACATTTTTTAACATATTAGGCAGTCTGTGTAAGGTTTGGGGACCAAATATCATGTCAACATAGGGTGCACGTTTTAAAATCAATTCCCCTTCTTGTGAAGCGACACAACCACCAACGCCGATCACTAAATTAGGATTTTTGTCTTTGAGTTTGCGCCAGCGACCGAGTTGATGAAACAGTTTCTCCTGGGCTTTTTCTCGAATAGAGCAAGTGTTGAGTAAGAGTACATCGGCATTATTAGCGCTGTCGGTTAATTCTAAACCGTGTGAATGTTTAAGCACGTCAACCATCTTATCAGAGTCGTACTCATTCATCTGACACCCGAAAGTGCGAATGTGTAGTTTAGATAATGGCATTACTTTTGAATGTGTAGTGTTTGTGTTGGGTAGGCAATTTCTGCTTTATGCTGGGCAATAATATCTGCAACATTGAGTAGTATTTCTTGTTTAATTTTTTGATAGATATCTTTACTAGTGGTATTGGTAAAGGCATAAATATTAAAATCAAGTGAAGAAGCATTGAAGTAATTGAAATAAACACGCAACGATTCAGATTGATCAATACCTTCATGTGCTTTTAACATGGCTTCTACTTCAGCAACGATTACGGGTATTTGCGCAATATCATCATAACGAATGCCTACCACTTCTTTAATACGGCGATTGGTCATACGTGATGGCGTTTCAATTGGGATAGTAGCAAAAATGGAGTTGGGGATATAAACTGGGTTTTTGCTAAAAGTGCGAATGCGTGTCATGCGCCATCCAATTTTTTCCACCGTACCTTCAAATTTGGTCGAACGAATCCAATCGCCGGTTGAAAAAGGTTTGTCCATTTGAATCATGAGTCCACCAAAGATATTAGAAAGCATGTCTTTAGCGGCAAAACCCATCACAATACCACCCACACCACCAAAGGTTAGTAGGCTAGAAATGGAAAAACCAAGGTATTGTGCAATGCCAAGCGCAATGGCAATAATGATTAAGATTTTAATCAGTCGAGAAAATAACCTTATTGAGTCTTTTTCAACATTAGTACTGCTCTCAAGCATATAAGACTCAACGCCAGAAATCACTCTCAGTATGCCCCAAGTAATAATAAAAATTGGGGTAATATCAATGTATTCAACAACCTTAATCAGTATTTCTATTTGGTCTTTGAAAGCGTTGGTAGAAAAATAAACCCAACCAAACCAGATTAATACTTTAAGTGGTGGAGAGACTGCACCAATTAAATGATCATCCAATTTGTTTTTAGTTTTGCTGGTATGAGCGACTACCTGTTTTAATACAAAACCCAAAACAATGTGTGCAGTAAGGGCGATACCAAGCAAAACACCAGCGGTTTGATAAGAAGTCATGTTTTGTAAAAATTCATTCATGGGATTTATTTTAACTGTTATTTCAAGTATTTGAGTGGGTTAATAGGTTCTGAGAATTTTTTCATTTCAAAATAAAAAGGTGTTTTCCCAGTAATAGCAATGATTTGCCCTTTGTTGACTTTATCGCCATCAGCAACCTTAAGGGTTTTGTTTTGTGTGTAAGAACTGTAAAATCCGAGTGGATGCTTGATGATAATCATTTTTCCATGGCTTTTCATTTTGTCCCCACTGTAAACCACTTTACCCTCTCGAATAGCGCGCACCTGCTGTCCAGTTTTGGTATCAAAAGTTAAACCAGATTGACTTTTGGAGAAGGTTTTGATTACTTTAGCATTAACTGGAATTGACCAACTTTTTCTCGTTTTTTTCTTATTGCCGGATTTTTGTTTGGTTTTTTTGTAGCTAGTGGTTTCTTCCGTCCAAGGGGTTTCACTTATATTTTGTTGGTTGAATGATTTCTCAACAATAATCACCTCCTTTTTAGCAGATGAAAAACACCCACTAAGAGCAATGGAGATAGCGATGATACCGAATAAATTAACTGGCATACCAAGCACCAATAACGACTACTGCAATTAGGGCATAGCCCAAACGATCGATGTATTTTTGCAACCATTTATCACACTGTTTGCCATAGGCTCTTACCAATGCTGCAACCAAGTAATATCGTGCACCACGAGCAATCAGTGAAATGATAATAAAGGGTAATATCGACATCGACATAGTGCCGGCGGTAATGGTGGCTAATTTGTATGGAATAGGGCTAAATGCTGCAACACCTACCACCCAAAAACCATATTCATCAAACCATCTTTCCACATATTTTATGGTTTCTAGTTTGACTAAGTTTAATTCTATTAAAAAATCTAATAATACTACACCAAGAAAATACCCTGCTAACCCCCCAAGTACTGAGAATATAGTACAGATAAATGCAAAATAGTACGCTTTGTCTGGGCGTTTGAGCGCCATTGGCGCTAGCAAAACATCAGGTGGCGGGTATGGTAGAACACTAGATTCTAAAAAACTAACTACCGACAAATAGTAAATTGCATATCTACTTTCAGCCCAATTAAGCACCCTTAGATATATTTGTGAGAAAAAATCCATATTATTCCTTGCTCATTGGAAAACCAAGTGCTTCACGAGAATCGTAATACGTTTGCGCAACTTTTTGGCTCATAGCACGTACTCGGCGAATAAATCGTGCCCGGTCAGTAACACTAATAGCATGACGTGCATCAAGTAGATTGAATAAATGAGACGCCTTCATTACTTGTTCGTAAGCAGGATAAGGCAGAGATTCGTCAATGAGTTTTGAATTCATTGTTTCGGCTTCATCAAATTGTCTAAACAAAACTTTAGTGTCGGCGATTTCAAAATTGTATTTTGATTGTTCAACTTCATTTTGATGAAACACATCAAAATAACTCACACCATCAACCCACACCAAATCAAACACACTATCAACACCCTGTAGATACATGGCCAAGCGCTCTAATCCATAAGTCAGTTCACCGGATACGGGCTTACACGGTAGTCCACCTACTTGTTGGAAATAAGTGAACTGAGAAACTTCCATGCCATTTAGCCAAATTTCCCAACCCAAGCCCCAAGCCCCAAGTGTTGGCGATTCCCAGTTGTCTTCAACAAAGCGTACATCGTGCATGGTGAGATCGATACCAATTTCAGCCAAAGATTCTAAATAAAGATCTTGAATGTCTTTTGGCGATGGTTTTAATACAACTTGGAATTGGTAATAGTGTTGTAAACGATTAGGGTTTTCACCGTAACGGCCGTCGGTAGGACGACGCGATGGTTGGACATAGGCCGCTTTCCACGGTTCAGGGCCGATGGCCCTTAGAAAAGTAGCCGGGTGAAAAGTACCGGCACCCATTTCCATATCAAAGGGCTGTAACAAGGCACAACCTTTAGAAGCCCAAAAAGATTGTAATTTTAAAATTAAGTTTTGAAACGACGCAGTCGCATCTAAGTTTGAGATCGACATAGAAAACAACGGGTAAAAATAACAAAAATTTTACCGCATCAATAGAGCGCGTACGATTTATTTAAAAAGAGTTCAAGAGTTAAAAGGTGGGTGCTTAATTAAAGCCGAGAAGAATTAACTAAATCCCCAGACTAAAAAGCATTTTGATATATGGAGATACATCGCTTTTTAGTCGTGTCATCAAACAATGCGTTGGCTAATACTAAGATAAAAACGCCCAATTCATCGTTCTCTAGCATTGATTCTAGACCATCGATAAAGGCGGTTTCAAGGTTTTGTTTTGATTGGAATATTGGATCGATTAAATCTTGCATAAAAATTTACGAAATTTTGAAAATGATCGAATAAAAGTACTGATTTTCCTTTATTTTTGGCATAAAAGTGACGTTTTTATTGGGCAAACCAAGATCTTTGTCGTGATTTTATGAAAATTTAAGAAATTTTGTCAATGACATAAAAAACACCCCTCAAGGGGGTGTAAATGCGAGAAAAATCTCGCATTTTTTAAGTATTGGTTAAACTTTAGTACTTGTA
>JAPYOZ010000006.1 GCA_029941485.1 Gammaproteobacteria bacterium
GAAAAAACCATTTTTTTCAATAAAAAGAATTTAAAAAATTAATTATACGGAAAAAACCAAGATGTCATCATTGACTTACCAAGACTCAGGCGTTGATATTACCAAGGGTAATGAACTTATTGAACACATTAAACCCATTGCTAAATCCACTGATAGAGAGGGTGTATTGGCGGGTATTGGTGGTTTTGGTGCAATGTTTGAATTGCCCATTAACAAGTACAAAAATCCAGTTTTAATTTCTGGTACGGATGGCGTTGGTACCAAACTAAAAGTAGCTGAATCACTAAACAAGCACGATACCATTGGTATTGATTTAGTAGCAATGTGTGTTAATGATTTAATCGTACAGGGTGCCGAGCCTTTATTTTTCTTAGATTACTACGCCACTGGAAAACTCAATACTGAAATTGCAGTGTCAGTAATTTCCGGCATTGGTGAAGGCTGCAAGCAGTCTGGATGTGCGCTCATTGGTGGCGAAACCGCTGAAATGCCAGGCATGTATCAAGGCGAAGAATACGATTTGGCCGGATTTTGTGTTGGCATTGCTGACAAAGACAAGGTGATTGATGGCTCTAAGGTTGCTAATGGTGATCACATTATTGCATTAGGTTCTTCTGGTCCACATTCTAATGGCTATTCTCTCATTCGCAAAGTACTGGAGCAATCCACCCCAACTGATGAACAACTAAATGCCCTTATTGAGCCTACTCGAATCTATGTTAAGTCAGTACTCTCACTAATTGAGCAATTCCCGGTACATGCAATTTCTCACATTACCGGAGGTGGCCTGTTAGAGAATATCCCTAGAGTTCTACCTTCAGACTTAGCAGCTAAGCTTGATTCAAAATCATGGGACTTACCCGAAATTTTTACATGGTTACAAGCGCAAGGTAACATTGATATTATGGAAATGTATCGTGTCTTCAACTGTGGTGTTGGCATGGTAATTGTATTGCCATCAGATAAGAGCGAGCAAGCGATTAATCACCTGAAAAAACTTAATGAAAGTGCTTGGTTGATTGGTGAAATTACACAAGCGAAAGACGAACAAGTTATTATTTAATCTAGATAAGGGGAGGAGTATGGACGGAGTTGTGTTAATCTCTGGCAGTGGCTCAAACCTTCAATCAATCATCGATAATGCTGATGATATTAATTTAAAAATTAATTGTGTTATTAGCAATAAATCCGATGCTTACGGGCTTAAGCGCGCCCAGAAAGCAGGAATTTCTACTCACACTATTAAACACGATCAATTCCCCTCTAGAGGAGAATTTGATAAAAAACTGAGTAGTGTAATTGATGTTTGCAAACCAGAAATTATCATATTGGCCGGATTTATGCGTATCCTAAGTACTGAATTTACAAAAAAATATTGCGGAAAAATGCTTAACATTCACCCTTCTCTTTTGCCAAAATTTCAAGGTTTAAATACCCATCAAAGAGTCATTGAATCCGGTGAAAAAGAACACGGCGTGAGTATTCATTTTGTTACCGAAGAGCTTGATGGCGGACCGGTCATTGCACAAAGTACTGTGGCAATACTTGAAAACGATAATGCTAAGTCTTTAGCTGAACGTGTACTGGCTGAAGAACATAAACTCTACCCTGAGGTTATTCACTGGTTTACCCAAGGCAGATTAAAGTTTAAAAATTCTAAAGCTGTTCTAGATGGGAAAGTATTGTGAGATTTCTCCTTTTAATATTATTTTTTTACCTAAATAATGCTTTAGCTTTTAAGCCACATACCGCTAATTATCACCTCTCTATTAATGGATTTAAAGTCGCTGAAGAAATTAGAACTCTACATGAATTAGATGGGCAGTACTTCTACACTGCTAACGCAAAAACTTCAGGTTTGGCGGCACTGGTCAAAGATTACTCTATTGCGGCCAGCTCTGTATTTTCAATTAATGATAAAGGCGTCGATGGTCTTAATTATCAAATTATGGAGCAAGAAAACTCAAAGGTGTCTAAAAATTACGCCATTGATATTGCCTCTAAAAACAATATCGTTATGTCCATCCTAACTAAAAGCCAGCCTAAGATAACCACTTGGAAATCAGAAGATGGTAATATTGTTGATCCACTGAGTGTATTTTTAGCAATATCCTACGACTTAAAGAGCAAACCAAACCAAAACGAATTTTATTATCAAGTTGCTAATGGAAAATCCGTTAAGCAACACCACTATAAAAAAACTGAAAATCAAGCCATTAAAATTGATGGTCAAACTTTTAATGCGGTTAGAGTGGATAGAATGAACAGCGGAAACAACAAAAGTCAGATTTACTTCTTAACCAAGTACCGCTACCTTCCGGTTATTATTAAACAGACTAAGGGTGACAAACAGTATCTCTATAAAATAAAAGACTTCAAAATTCCAGAAGTAGAAAAACTACAAGTAACTTTTTAAGTACTGTCCAGTGTAAGATTTTTGTTCCTTAGCTACTTGCTCCGGTGTTCCCGTTGCAATAATTTGTCCGCCCTTATCTCCACCTTCAGGGCCTAAATCCACAATCCAATCCGCGGTTTTAATTACGTCTAAATTGTGCTCAATAATCACAATGGTATTTTCACGCTCACGCAGGCGATTAATCACTGATAGTAACTGTTTAATGTCATGAAAGTGCAATCCAGTTGTTGGCTCATCAAGAATATAAAGTGTACTACCTGTATCAGTTTTAGATAACTCTTTGGACAGTTTAATGCGTTGCGCTTCACCGCCGGATAGGGTTGTTGAATTTTGACCTAAAGTAATATAAGAAAGCCCTACGTCCATTAAAGTTTGTAATTTTTGTTTAATTTTTGGTATTGGATCAAAGAACTCACAAGCGTCCTCAACCGTCATATCCAACACTTGTGAAATGGTCTTGCCCTTATAAAATATTTCTAAAGTTTCTCGATTGTATCGATGACTATGGCACACATCGCAAGGCACGTAAATATCAGGTAAAAAGTGCATTTCCACTTTAATTAAGCCGTCGCCCTTGCACGCCTCACAGCGTCCGCCTTTAACGTTAAAACTAAAACGACCCGCCTTATAGCCACGTGAACGAGCCTCTAAGGTTTGTGAAAATAAATCACGAATAAGAGAAAATGCACCAGTATAAGTTGCTGGATTTGATCGTGGTGTACGACCGATTGGGCTTTGATCAATATTGACCACCTTGTCACAATAATTCAACCCATTAATCGACTCATAAGGAGAAGGTGTTATTTGTGCACGATTAAGGTCACGAGCAGCCAATGCGTACAAGGTGTCATTAATCAGTGTTGATTTTCCTGAACCAGACACACCGGTAATGCAAGTTAGCACACCTACAGGGATTGACAAATCAATATGATCAAGATTATTACCATGCGCTCCTTTGATACTAATCCAATTAGTGCCTACTTTACGCTCAGCAGGAACTCCAATACTTTGGCGACCACTGATGTAATCACCGGTCAATGATTTAAGGTTATTCTTGATATCATCCGGAGTACCGCAAGCAATAATTTCACCACCATGTACGCCAGCTCCCGGACCAATATCAACAACATAATCGGCTTGTTTAATCGCGTCTTCATCGTGCTCAACCACAATGACGGTATTGCCAATATCTCTTAGATAAGTCAGTGTATTAAGTAGCTTTTGGTTGTCCCTTTGATGCAAGCCAATCGAAGGCTCATCCAATACATAAAGTACGCCCATGAGTCCCGCACCAATTTGACTAGCCAAGCGAATACGCTGAGCTTCGCCACCAGAAAGTGTACTGGCCCTACGATCAAGACTTAAATACTCTAACCCTACATTAATTAAAAACTGCAAGCGTTGAATGATCTCTTTCAAAATTTTATCGGCAATCTCACCACGTGTGCCTTCCAATTTTAAGTCTTTGAAAAAATCATGGATATTAATAATTGAAAGCTTGGTAATGTTCGAAAGATTGTAATTACCAATAAACACATTTCTAGCAGATTCATTTAGTCTATCGCCCTCGCAACTCACACAATCTTTGCTGACTACATAACGCGACAATTCTTCACGCACTGATCGAATCTCACTTTCTTCATAGCGTCGCATCATCCTTGGAATCACACCTTCAAATGGTTTTTTCTTGTTTGACCAGCCTTTACGTCCTTTGATTTTGGAAAAATCAATCTCATCCTCGCCACTACCGTACAGCACGATTTTTTTATGCTCATCGTTCAACTGCCCATAAGGCGTATCAATACTAAAACCATAATATTGCCCTACCAACATTAAGATTTGATAAAAATAAGCATTGGACCTACTCCAACCATAAATAGCTCCATCAGCCAAACTCATTTCTGGATTGGCTACTACTTTATCCTCATCAAACATATCTTTAACGCCTAAGCCATCACAGCTCTGGCAGGCACCTACTGGATTGTTAAACGAGAACAATCTTGGCTCCAACTCTTCTAAAGAATAACCGCATTCAATACAAGAAAACTTAGCAGAAAAAATCAGCTCTTCCATTGATGAATTTTCCTCCATCGACGCAACACGCACTAAACCAGAAGTTAATTTTAAAGCCGTTTCTATCGATTCAGACAAGCGTGAAGTAATGTCTTTCCTGACCTTTAGTCGATCAACAACAATCTCAACATTATGATGAGTTTTACCATTCAACTCTTCCATATCGTCCAAGTAAACAATATCGCCATCCACTCGTGCGCGCAAAAATCCTTGATGAGAAAGCTCTTCCAAAAGTTTTTTGTGGCTACCTTTTCGATTTTGCACAATCGGCGCAAGCAGCATAATTTTTTCACCTTCAGGCAAAGTCATGATTGTATCCACCATTTGTGAGACGGTTTGTGACACTAAATCAATTTGATGTTCTGGGCACTTGGGCAGTCCCGCACGTGCAAATAACAACCTTAAATAGTCATAAATCTCAGTAATGGTGCCAACGGTAGAACGAGGATTGTGCGATGTGGCTTTTTGCTCAATGGAAATTGCTGGCGATAAACCCTCGATGTGATCCACATCCGGCTTTTCCATCAGCGATAAAAACTGCCGTGCATAGGCCGATAAAGATTCGACGTAACGACGCTGGCCTTCTGCATAAATAGTATCAAACGCTAAAGAAGATTTACCTGATCCAGACAGTCCAGTAATGACCACCAGTTTATTTCTAGGAATATCAACATCAATATTTTTTAAATTATGAACCCTAGCGCCACGAATGCTAATTTTTTCCACGATTGAAAATTTATGTCAGACAAAGGGTTCATTATAACTATCATGATGTGTAAAATCATCAATAATTTAACGACTCCGTCAATAATGGGTAAATACAAGCGCATCTTATTAAAACTCAGTGGTGAGGCCCTAGCTAATACTAAAAATACAATAGACCCAAACACACTGGGTAAAGTGATTAGCATTATCCAATCTGCGCTTGATCAAAAAGTCGAACTAGGCATTGTTGTTGGTGGTGGTAATATTTTTAGAGGTGCCGCTCTCGCTGAGTCAGGCATGAATCGAGTTACTGGCGACCACATGGGTATGCTGGCTACCGTAATGAATGCACTGGCTATTAGTGATGCCTGTAAAAGAAATAAAATTAAGACTTTAGTAATGTCAGGCTTTCCAATTGGTGGTGGTGTGTGTGATCCGGTTGATCACAACAAAGCCAAGCAAGCACTGAGTGAGGGAAAAGTAGTGATTTTCTCAGCAGGCACAGGCAGTCCATGCTTCACAACTGACACAGGTGCTGTATTACGTGCCATTGAAATTGACGCTGATATTGTATTCAAAGCCACTAAAGTGGATGGCGTTTATACCGATGACCCAATGAAAAACCCTAGTGCCACTCGATACGAAGCGTTAAGTTTTGATGAGGCCATTGAAAAAAATCTACAAATTATGGACACTGCTGCCTTTGCACTGTGTCGTGAGCATAATTTACAAATTTGTGTTTTTAGTATGCTTGAGAACACCAATACATTGTCTGATATTTTAAAAGGTGCATCGTTAGGCACTATTATTAGCTAAGGAAATAATTATGTTAAATGAAATACAACAAGATGCCAGTGAACGCATGAACAAAACCCTTGCTTCACTAGACAGTGCTTTTAGTAAAATAAGGGCAGGACGTGCACACCCATCACTACTCGAACAAATCCACGTGGATTATTACGGCTCCATGGTTCCAATTTCTCAAGTGGCTAATATCAGCGCGGAAGATTCACGCACACTTAAAGTTACTCCGTGGGAGAAGGACATGGTAGCTGTGATTGAAAAAGCCATCATGACCTCTGATCTAGGCCTCAACCCTCAAACCATGGGGCAAGTAATGCGTATCCCGCTACCACCATTGACTGAAGAGCGTCGCCGTGAATTAGTGCGTGTGGTTAAGGATGAAGCCGAACAAGCCAAAGTTGCAATCAGAAACATTCGACGCGATGCAAATTCTGATTTTAAAGAATTATTAAAAGAAAAAGAAGTTTCAGAAGATGAAGCCAGAAAAGCAGAAGACAATGTTCAAAAAATTACGGATGATCACGTGAAATCGGTTGAAGATAAATTAAACCATAAAGAAAATTCTTTACTGGAGATTTAAGTAAAAAAACATGTCCAATAAAAAAGCCCGCATTGCGGGCTTTTTTATTGCTAAATATTAATTAACCGCCATACCCTTCAACACAAGCAAAATAATCCGCCCATCTACCAGGAGAGAATAAAGTACCCATCGCATCAATAGGGCCAGTGTTGTACAAATTACCAGCAGCAACGCCATCTTTAAATCTAACAATGTTATTGTCACTCAAGCCAAGCTTACCCTTACAGGCATTGTGAGCTGCAACGGATACTGTTTTTCCGCCTACCGATAATGTCATTGTGTTTGGATCTTGATTGCCAACAACCACTTTTTCAGTTACCGGCTGCACCGAGTCGAAAGACTCAACCGGACCCATGTCACGATCATCACCACCCGCCATAACGCTGGTTGCTAGAGTAAAAGCTGCTACAAAACTTAAAGTATTTTTCATTTTTTTTTATATCTCCGATAAAGTTAAAAGTTGACTTGTCCCCCTTTTGATTCTATATTTTATACTACTTATTTTTTATTATTAATGTTTATGCTGGACGATTTTTTCAAACAATGCTCTGCATCAAAAATATCTACTTTATGTGCTCAATTAATTAGCATGTCAAAACAGGCGTTTGCTGTTAATAACGGCAATATTCCTAAATGGGAAAATGCCATATCAATGATAAAAACACAAAATTCAGGTGCATTAAACTACGTAGCGCCCTATCTCAATATTCATGCAAAAAATATTGATAAAGATGATCTAGAATTCTCACTAAAACAACTGATGCCGTGGCGTAAAGGACCTTATCAAATTGGTGATTTACAGCTTGACAGTGAATGGCGTGGCGATATGAAATGGGATAGAGTTGTTCCTCACATCCAATCATTAAAAGGTAAGACTGTCCTTGATGTTGGTTCTGGCAATGGTTACTTTACCTATCTTATGGCAATTTCTGGTGCTGAAATGGCTTTAGGTCTTGAGCCATTTTTGTTGTTTAATTATCAGTTCCAAGCCATTCGTACACTCATCAAAAATCCACCTAATGCGTTTGTCTTGCCACTACGCTTAGAAGACATGCCAGATGAAGCCGTATTTGATACGGTGTTTTCAATGGGGGTTTTGTATCATCAAAAAGATCACATGGCGCATCTATACAAACTAAAAAATATGCTAACTAAGGGTGGCGAACTGGTCTTAGAAACGTTAATCATTGATGCCAAAGATGGTGATCAAATCATCCCTGAAGATCGCTATGCAAGGATGCGTAACGTTTGGTGTTTACCATCGACAGACACATTGCACACTTGGTTAAAACAAACTGGATTTAGCAAAATTAAACTGGTCGATGTGACAAAAACCACACCAGAAGAACAGCGCGCCACTCACTGGATTGGCAATAACACCCAATCACTTCAAGATTTCTTAGATCCAAACGACGATACGCTAACCATTGAAGGATTACCGGCACCTAAGCGTGCGATTTTTGTCTGTCAAAAATAGATAACGCTACAGGTATAATTCCGCTGATGGTTCGATCTTTATTAATTGTTTTATTGTTAACGACAAATATCTTTGCAGCGCCTAATATTGTCGTCAGTATTAAACCAATTCACTCAATTGTTAGTAATATCACCCAAGGCATTACAACCCCAAAGCTATTATTAAAAAATAATCAATCACCACATCAATTTCATCTAAAGCCCTCACAGCTTTCTTTAATCGATCAAGCTGACTTAATCGTATCCATCCATCCTAATTTTGAGGCTGGACTTACTAAAGCATTAAGTAGTATCGACAATAGCAAACAACTGATGGTTAATGATAACAGCTCTACTAATCACCACAGTTGGTTAGATGTTGGCCATATACAGCGTTTTTCAGTGTCACTTACCGATAAACTTGCTCAGATAGATGTGGACAATGCTGCCACTTATAAGAACAATTTAACCTTGCTTAATCAAAAACTAGAGCAACTTAAACGCAACACCAATCAACAACTTTCTAAACACAGTACAACACAAATTGCTACGTTTTCGAATACCTTCGAATACTTTATTAATTCTAACCATCTACAAAGACCAACTATTATCACTCAGTCGCACGGTGAACGTTTAAGTATTCATAAGATACTCAAAGGTAAAAAAATCATGCAAAAGCAACAAACAAAGTGTTTGCTTAGCACAATAGAAATACCCAAAAAACGTATCAACGTGTTGACCGAAGGTATGGATATCAACACGACAAGTGTTGATATTGTTGGTTTTAACATTGATAAGGGTACCCAGCATTACTTTAAACTCATCAGCACAATAACAAACAAGGTGGATCAATGTCTCAAGTAAGATCCGCCTTTAATAAAGCATCGCCTCAATATGACGAACATGCTTTTTTACAAAAAGAAATTGCCGCTCGCTTGGATGCTAAGCTCAATGTTATATCCGGTAAGTCTGAAGTTATTCTTGATCTCGGTGCAGGTACGGGTTTGCTTAGCCAGCATTTATCTAAGCGTTTTCCGGATTCACAACTCATCTGCTTAGACTTTGCTTACCTTGCACTCAAGAACAATCCGTCAAGTAATAAAATTTGCGCCGATGCCTATCATCTACCACTGGCTGATAATAGTGTTGATATGATTGTTTCTAGTTTAATGATGCAATGGTGCCCTGATTTAAATACGCTGTTTAGTGAATGTTTTCGTGTGCTAAAAAATGATGGAGTAGTTCTATTTTCTACCTTCGGACCAGATACTCTTAAAGAGTTAAAAAAGAGCTGGGCTGTTGTTGATGACACAACTCATGTAAATACCTTCACCGATATGCATGACATTGGCGATCAGATGCTACAAAATGGCTTTCAAAGCCCTGTAATGGAAATGGAAACACTTACCCTTACCTATCAAACGGTCACCGACTTATTGCGTGATTTAAAAGCCATTGGCGCTCAAACGGTTAACACCCGATCCAAAGCATTAACAGGAAAAGAAAAATTTCAACTAATGATTAAGATGTATGAGTCCTATCGAAAAGATGGCAAACTACCTGCGACTTATGAAGTGATTTATGGGCATGCCTGGAAAAGGCAAAACGAATTAGGAAAAATTCAAATTAACAATCAATAAAAAAATATTGGGAATTATCAAAATAGCATAAAATTCTTACTGGGGAGGGTCCTGACTTCCTCATAAATAGTATTAAATGCTTGTTTTTTAATGAAAAAATTCCGAATTTATCTAATTAAATGATGATTACAGGCCTTGCCTATAATGCTTATAAAAAATTTCTGAAATTTCTTAAATAACTATTTAGTCGTACTAATTTCTGCCTTTTTGACTCTAATTTTATTGCCATCAATAGGCTTACCGTTGAGTGCTTGTATGGCTGCTTTTGCATTGCCAACTTTTGCAATCTCAACAAAGCCAAAGCCTTTAGATTCACCGGTTGCTTTGTCTAGTATCAGAGTGCAGGATTGCACTTCGCCATAAACTTTGAATAACTCTTCAAGTTCATTTTCTGACAGTGTGCGAGGAAGGTTTCTGATTAAAATTTTCATTTTCTAACGTGCGTTTTTTAACTGGGGCTAAGTATGGAGTGTGTACCCTAGAACAAAGAAAGTGCAAGTTTCATCCAAAAATCTGGGAATAATCCAATTACCAAGATTAATATCGCATTAATGGATAAGATCAACTTCATGTCCATCGGTGCAGAAACAACGATCTCTTTCTCAGAATCCTCAAAATACATTGACTTGATGATTTGCAAATAGTAATAAGCACTAATCACTGCAAACACAACAGCAATAATGGCAATGGTAACGAAGCCAGCTGAGACCAATTGTTGCAAAATAAAGAATTTGGAATAAAATCCAAGCATTGGTGGTACGCCTGCCATTGATAGTATAACAATTAACATCATTAATGCAAACCAAGGTGAATGCTTACTCAGACCTTTGTAATCTGAAATTTGATCTGCCTCAAAACCTTTTTTGTTCAAAAGTATGATTATGCCAAACGCTGCCAAGCTCATGAACACGTAAACCAGCACGTAAAAAGTAGCCGCGCCATAACCCGTCACTACGCCAGTAACAAAACCAAGCATGATAAAGCCAACGTGAGAAATGGTTGAATATGCCAACATACGTTTGATGTTGGTTTGCATAAGTGCCACGACTGAACCGAGTGCAATGGATAAGAGTGCCAGTACCATAAATAAATCTGACCAATAAGGATGCATAGCGCCCAATCCATCAATCAAGATGCGTACCAGCATTGCCACGGCCGCAATTTTAGGTACGGTAGACAAGAACATAGTTACTGAGGTTGGCGAGCCTTGATACACGTCTGGTACCCACATGTGGAATGGCACGGCGCCGAGTTTGAAGGCAATACCAATCACCAAGAATACTAAGCCAAAGTTAATGATTAACGTTTCTCTTGAGCCAAGATTCGCATCCGAGGCAAATGCAGAAATTTCACTAATGTTAAGACTGCCACTGATGCCATAAATCATACTCATACCGTAAAGTAATAAACCCGAAGCAATGGCACCAAGTACAAAGTATTTAAGTGCCGCTTCAATCGCGCCCGATCTTTCACGCGCAATGGCGATCAGTGTATAAAGTGACAATGAAAGAATTTCTAAACCAAGATAAAGCGTTAGCAAGCTATAGCCAGACACCATCACCATCATGCCCAATACTGAGAGCAAAACAAGAACAAAATATTCGCCCCTGAAAAGCGAATGCTGAGTTAAGTAATGACGCGAATACACCATCGCCACCATGGTGGCGCCCATCATAAATACTTTGAACACCGATGCCATGTTGTCCAACACAAATGAATTGCTAAAAATGACGGTTTCGGGATGGCCAATTAAATTAAAGGCTAGCAATCCAGTGATAAATAAACTGAATTGCGTTAAGTAATAAGTAACCTGCTTAAACCCTTTGGTTAAGAAAAGATCCACCAGCAGTATCACCACAATCGAGCTTAGTAAAAATATTTCTGGCAAAGCTACCAGTAACAATGCCGTATCAAATTGAAAAGTATTCATCATAATTTAGACGTTAATGCTTGATTTAATAAGTGTTCAATTGAGCTGTGCATGACTTCGATGATTGGTTGTGGATATAAGCCTACAATGAGTACTGCTGCTGCCAATATAGCAAGAATCAAAAACTCACGGCCATTAATATCTTTTAGAGTCTTAACTGCGTCGTTAGTAATACTCCCCCAAAATACACGTTTAACCATCCATAAGGTATAAGCCGCACCAACAATAAGCGTGGTCGCTGCTAGCACCGCATACCAAATGTTGGCTTGTACAGCACCTAAAATTACCATGAACTCACCCACAAAACCAGAGGTACCTGGCAAGCCAGCATTGGCCATGGCAAACAGCACAGCAAAGCCCGTGAACTTCGGCATGGAATTAATCACACCGCCGTACGTAGAAATCTCTCTTGAATGCAGTCGGTCGTATAACACACCCACAACCAAGAACATCGCAGCTGAAATAAAGCCGTGAGAAATCATTTGCACCATTGCACCTTCAAGACCTAATAGTGCACCATCAATACTGCCGCCGTTTAACGACACAAGACTTCCGTCTGCACCCATTGTTAAAATAGAAAACAGCGCGAACACACCCAAGGTAACAAAACCCATGTGTGAGATTGATGAATAAGCAATGAGTTTTTTCATGTCTCTTTGCACCAAAGCCACAAAACCAATATAAACAATGGCAATGAGTGATAAAGCAATCACCACGTCTGAGAACTCTAATGAAGCGTCCGGCGTAATCGGCAATGAAAAGCGGAAGAAGCCATAACCACCCATTTTTAACATAATGGCGGCTAGAATCACCGAACCGCCCGTTGGCGCTTGTACGTGCGCGTCAGGCAGCCAAGTATGCACTGGGAACATTGGCACCTTAACTGCAAAGGCCACAAAAAATGCCCAGAAAATATAACTTTGCTCAGCCAGAGTTAAATTAAGATTGTGCATATCAAGAATGCCAAATGAGCCACCCTTGTTATACATGTAAATAAGTGATACCAATAACATCACCGAACCCAAGAAGGTATACAAAAAGAACTTAATAGCAGCGTAAACTCGATTATCACCACCCCAGATACCGATAATCAGTAGCATTGGAATCAGTGACGCTTCCCAAAAGGCATAGAATAGTATCGCATCAAGCGATGAAAACACACCAATGATCAAACCTTCCATTATTAAGAACGCCGCCATGTAATGTGCCGTTCTACGAGTAATCACTTCCCAACCAGCAATGATGACTAAGATGGTTGAGAACGTTGTAAGGATAATGAGTGGCATTGAGATACCATCAATACCAATGTGGTAGTTAATATTAAATTGTGAAATCCACGAAACCTTCTCTTCAAATTGCATCAAATGCGTTGATGAATCAAACTCGGTGTACAAACTTAGTGACACAACAAACACTACAATCGAAATTGCAACACTAGCCCAACGAGCAGTATCAGCACGATTGTTACCAATTAAGATAACCAATGCGCCACCCAAAATTGGCAACCAAATTAATAAGCTCAATAATTCCATAGTTAAAACTCGATTTGTAGTAGTGGGTTGTCGCCGGCAAACAGCACCCAAGTTAAAATAATTAACAAACTAAATATCATGAAGAAAGCATAGTGATAAACATAGCCAGTCTGAATTGGGCGAACCACAGAGCCGATAAAGCCGACCAATCTAGCACTGCCGTTCACTGCTATCTTATCAATAATTCCCATGTCTGAAACTTTCCATAGTAAGTTTCCAAGCTTTTTAATACCACCTACAAACACAATCTCGTTAAAACGATCAAAACCGTATAGCGACTCAAGCGCATAATTTGTGCGATGAAATTTATTTTGTACCCAATCGGCCCACTGTGTTCTGTACAGTGAAAATACCCAAGCCGTTGCAATACCGCCCACCATCATCCAGAAGGGCAGAGTTTGTACTGCATGTGGAATCATCGCAGCTGCACCGTGAAATATATTTGACAGCTCAGTCATTGACACATGTTTTTCTGCATCAATGGTAATCGCATTGTCTAGCCAACCGTTAAACAACATTGGGTCGATAGTGAAATAACCAATCACCGCTGAAGGAATTGCTAACGCGATTAACGGGAAAGTAATTGATGGTGCCGACTCATGCAGATGTTCTTCAGTGTGGTGATCAACGCGTGATTTTCCATGGAAGACCAAAAAGAACATTCTGAATGAATAGAAAGCGGTAATGAAGACACCGGCAACAACAGCGTAGTAAACCCATTCTGCATATGGCAATGATGAGAAGTGTACGGCTTCAATAATCATGTCTTTTGAGTAAAAGCCAGCAAAACCTGGGAAACCAATCAGTGCTAACGTACCGACAAGTGCAGTCCAATAAGTAATTGGCATTTTTTTACGCAAACCACCCATCTTACGAATGTCTTGTTCGTGATGCATTGCTACAATTACCGAGCCTGCACCCAAAAATAATAAGGCTTTAAAGAAAGCGTGTGTCATTAAATGAAAGATCGCCACTGAATAAGCACTCACACCCAGAGCAACTGTCATGTAACCGAGTTGTGAAAGTGTTGAATAAGCCACCACTTTTTTAATGTCATTTTGAACAATGCCGAGTAAGCCCATAAATAAGGCAGTAATTGCACCTATCACCATCACAACGGTTAATGCGACGTCGCTGAGTTCAAACATAGGCGACATGCGTGACACCATAAAGATGCCTGCTGTTACCATAGTGGCTGCGTGAATGAGTGCTGAAATTGGTGTAGGGCCTTCCATCGAACCTGGCAACCAAACGTGAAGCGGTACTTGCGCTGATTTACCCATCGCACCCACAAACAACAATAAACAAATCACGGTAATTAAATCCAAACCCCAAAGTTGTTGATTCGTAGTGTTGTCAAGACTTGAAAATACTTCCGCATAATCCAACGAACCACTAAAAGCCAATACCAATCCAATGCCTAAAAGAAAGCCAAAATCGCCGACACGGTTCACTAAGAAAGCTTTCAGATTAGCCTCAACTGCTGATTCTTTGTGATGCCAAAAACCGATCAATAAGTACGAAACCAAGCCCACTGCCTCCCAACCGAAAAATAATTGCATGAAGTTATTGGACATAACCAGCATAAACATAGAGAAAGTGAATAGAGAAATGTAACTAAAGAACTTAGTGTAGCCATCATCGTCATCCATATAACCAATGGTGTAAATGTGTACCATGAGCGACACAAATGAGACCACCACTAACATAACAGAGGTTAAATTATCAATCAAGAAACCAACGCTGATGTTAAGACTGCCAATTTGCATCCAAGTGTAAAGATTCTGATTAAAGATCTCGCCTTTTTCTAGCACGTGATGATTGAACACATACAGTGCCAATACCGTTGAAACCAATACACCTAAGATGGTAATGGTGTGCGTGGCTTTACGCCCTAACATGCCACCAAAAAATCCAGCTATAATGGCGCCTAAGAGTGGGGCAAGTGCGATTGTTAAATAAATATTTTCCATAGTGCAGACTATCCCTTTAAGCTATTCGTAACGTCAACATTAATACTGCCTTTATTTCTAAACAATAAGGTTAGAATTGCCAATCCAATCGCCACTTCAGCTGCCGCCACTGTCAAGATAAAAAATACAAAAATCTGCCCTGCTTCATTGCCCAAAAAGTGAGAAAATGCAATAAAATTAGTGTTAACCGCCACCAAAATTAACTCAACACACATCAGTAGTGTGATGATATTGGTACGATTAATAAAAATACCCACCAAGCCAATGCAAAAAATAACGGCGCTTAAAATTAGGTAATCACTCAAACTAACCATTACTTATTCTCCTTGTTAGGTGAGTTAATTGAAACCAATCGCACTCTGTCTTTCGCTTGAACGTTAACTTGCTCTGAAATTGACTGTTTTTTGCGATTAAGCTCATTACGATGAACCAAAGTAATGGCTGCAATAATTGCAATTAATAACAGCACCGCTGCCAACTCAAACGGATAAACGTAAGTGGTGTAGAGTTGCATCGCCAATACGGTGATATTGCTGTAATCTGCTGCATGTCTTGCCGGTGCTGCCACCACATCTAAACCAAATTGATTACCGCCCAAGACCAAAGTCATCTCAGCAATAATGATCGCTGCCACAATCAAGCCTAACGGCAGATAACCAGCAAACTTTGCCCGTAGCGTTGACTTATCAATATTCAACATCTTAATAACGAATAAGAACAGTACCATGACAGCGCCGACATAAACCAAAATCAGGGTAATGGCTAAAAACTCAGCTTCTAACAAGATCCAAATACTGGCAGCAGAAAAGAACGATAGAATTAAAAACAAAACTGCTTTGGCCGCATTACGCGAAAAAATCATTGCCAATGAACTGGCAATAAACCAAAACGAAAACACATAAAATAATATTTGATCAAATGTCATAATTGGCCTTTATTTATACTTCGAATCTTCTAACTTAGTTTGGTCAATCATCTTTTTGTTCTTATCACCCACTTCTAATAATTGATCTTTAGTAATAACACTGCCAAATTGTCCTTTTATATTGTCGTTTCCATCTCTTGAACCTACGAAAGCGTACTCAAAAATCTGAGTTTCAACAATGGCGTCAACTGGACACGCCTCTTCACAAAAACCACAAAAAATACATTTAAACAAATCAATATCATATTGTGTAGTGCGGCGTGTGCCATCATCGCGCATCTCAGATTCGATGGTAATGGCGTTAGCCGGACACACTGCCTCACAAAGCTTACAAGCAATGCAACGCTCCTCACCATTGGGGTAACGACGAAGTGCGTGTAAGCCCCTAAATCTTGGTGAAATTGGTGTTCTTTCTTCTGGAAATTGAACCGTAATTTTTTTGTTTATTAGCTCTTTTGCAGTAATCTTTAGTCCACCACGTAGTTCACTTAAGGTGAAATCTTTTACTATCTTTTTAATACTTTTAATCATAAATTACACTCCTTAAAACCATGGGCCTATGTGCAGTTGTGTCATTAAAGCGACCACAAAAATCCAAACAATGGTAAATGGTAAAAACACTTTCCAACTAAGACGCATAATTTGATCGTACCTAAAACGAGGGAAAGTTGCACGTACCCATAAATACAAAAACATAAAGAAAGAAGTTTTGGCCAGTAACCAAATAATACCCGGTACCCAAGAAAATGCTGATTCCATGTAAGGAATGCCCTCAAATGGAGAATGCCAACCACCAAAAAACATAACCACGGCCAATACTGCCATCAGAATCATATTGGCGTATTCTGCTAAGAAAAATACCGCGAAGGTCATGCCCGAATATTCAACGTGCGTACCGCCCACAATTTCCGATTCACCTTCCACCACATCAAATGGTGCACGGTTGGTTTCAACCAATGCTGAAATAAAAAATACAATCATCATTGGAAATAACGGAACCCAGTACCAATGCAAAATACTGCCTTTTTGCGCTTCCACAATGACGTTTAAATTAACACTGCCTGCAATCATGACTACAGTTACCAAAGCAAAACCGATGACAATTTCATAAGAGACTAAGAGCGATGCACTGCGCAAAGCACCCAATAACGGGTACTTAGAATTAGAAGCCCAACCCGCTAAAATAATGCCATAAACGCCAATAGAGCCAATGGCCAAAACGTAGAGTAGGCTAATGTCTAAATTAGTAACGTAAATTCCTTCATCAAACGGGATAACGGCCCAAACTGCAATAGCAGGTGCAATTGCTAATATTGGCGCTAAAAGAAATAAGTAAATATTGGCCTTGGTAGGAAAAATAATTTCCTTGGTCATGAGTTTAAGTGCATCTGCAATTGGTTGTAACCAACCCTTAGGCCCAACACGGTTTGGGCCAATGCGCAATTGCATATAGCCAATCACCTTGCGCTCTGCGTAAGTGAAATAGGCCACTACCAACATCAACGGCATTACTAAGGCCATAGCTTTAATTAAAATAATCAAGATCGTTGCAATAGAACCGTCAAACCAAGGGATTAGCTCATGCACTACCTCTACAAACGATTGCCACAAACCCATCACGATTGGCCTCCAGCTTGTGTTGAGCGATTGGCATTAACAAACACACAATTATTAGCAACCGTTTCGCTGATTATTGCTGGTACACCTAGATATTCATCACCTTGTGTCATTTCTAACTTTTTAGCCGTTGCCTTGTTCATTGAAGCACTGTTCATTTGGCCAATTTTAGTGGCTTGCAATGAAATGGCGTGTCTAGATAAAGCATCAACGGCATAAGGTGATTTTTGCCAGATAATTTGAATGCCTTGCTTGGTTGTTAAATCAATATTTTCATCGTGCACATGACTCTTGTGGCTTTGATGCGTTATTTCACTGGTTACTTGTGCCGAATCAGCGTAATGAAACCCTGGTAACTCAAGCAAGTCAGCCAAAACTTTTAATACTTTCCAAGCCGGTTTAGTATCGCTTGGTGCAGAAACGGACGCTGTAAAAGATTGTATCTCACCTTCGATGTTTACGTGTGAGCCTGAAGTCTCATAAAAACAGGAGATTGGCAACATAACGTCTGAATAATTAGCCACGTCTTTATCTTTAAAGCTGTTCAAAGAAATGATAAATGCACCGTCTTTGTTTAACGCATCGATGGCTTTGATTGAATGGTGAAAGTCATAATGCGGATACACATCCAATAAAATATAAGCTTTCAATTCTGACTCAAGCATTGCGTTAACGTCTAAGCCACCTTTACCCGGTACAAAGCCAGATAAATTTGCTGCCATTGAGTTGCCACTTGCACTTAAATTAAGTGTTGAGCTTTTAGTTTGCTTGGCGATATTAGTAATTAAATTAGCAATACTTGCAGCCGAATCATTATTAATAACATGCTCGCCCAATACAATAACCGATTGGCCTTCTGCTAATAATTTTTCTGCTAATTCAGTAATAACATCGTCTGTTTTAACTGAGGTTAAATAATCTGGAAGTTCTTGTTGCTTAGATTCTAAAACTACTTTTAATACACCGGCCAAAGTAGCCACGACCTTGTTAGGGGCAATGATATTTTCAGAATTAATTGAGTAATTAAAGTCAAATTCCATCGCATTAATTACGTCTACCGTTGCGCCTTTAAGGCTTGCCTTACGCAAACGATGGTTAACCATGGGTTGTTCTAAACGAGTATAAGAACCAATGATTAAAGCATGGTCCATATTTTCTAAATTAACCAATTTAACGTTTGAATCCAATGCAATTGGACTGTTTAAATTCTTAACATTAAGGCGATGGTCGATATTCTCAGAACCTAGTTCTCTTAATATTTTTTGCAACAAATGAAACTCTTCAAGGGTTGCCGTATTTGATGCCAATGCACCCAGTTGATCGCTTTGATGATTATTTAAAACGCTATTGCCTAACCCTCTGGTGGCAAAATCCAGTGCAACGTTCCATTCCACCTCTTTCCACTCGCCTTCAACTTTAATTTGCGGTGCTAGTAGTCTATTTTCGTGCGCCAAACCTTCATAAGAAAAGCGATCCCTATCCGAAATCCAAGTTTCATTCGTATCGTCGTTATCTCTAGCCACAATGCGTTTCACTTTGCCTTTGTAAGTTTGCGTGTAAATATTAGAACCAACTAAATCATGTCTGGCAATGTTAGACATTGAATTCATCTGCCAAGAACGTAACTCATAACGGAAAGGTTTGGAGGTTAAGGCTCCCACTGGACACACATCGATCATATTGCCTGAGAGTTCCGATTGAATACCTTCGGTCAAAAATGGCTCAATTTTCATGTCTTCACCACGACCCGTACCGCCCATTTCCATAATGCCTGCAATCTCTGCACCAAATCTTACACAGCGTGTACAGTGGATACATCGCGTCATGTCCGTTTGGATTAATGCACCAATATCACTATCAGCAACAATACGCTTACCTTCGGTAAAACGTGAAACGTCTGAGCCATAATCCATGGCTACGTCTTGCAGTTCACACTCACCGCCTTGATCACAGATTGGACAATCCAATGGATGGTTAATCAGTAAAAACTCCATAACTGCTTTTTGAGAGGCTTTGGCTTTCTCGTTTTGGGTATGAATTTTCATGCCATCTGCAATCGGCGTAGAACAGGCTGGTTGTGGTTTAGGCGCACCTTCAACATCCACCAAACACATACGACAATTAGCTGATATTGATAATTTCTTATGGTAACAAAATCTTGGCACGCTGATACTCTCTCTATCGGTAACAGCGATGAGCATCTCGCCCGCTCTAGCGTTAACTAATTTGCCATCAATTTCAATTTCAATTTTAGCCATTACCCTTTCACCATGCTCTTACCGTGCTCGATGTAATATTCGAACTCTTGTCTGAAATTCCTAAGAAAACTCTCAACTGGCATTGCTGCCGCATCACCAAGTGCACAAATTGTATTGCCAATAATCTTATCTTGCACGCCCAAGAGCAAATCAATGTCATCAGCCTTGCCATTACCATCCATGATGCGTTTTAATACGCGATACAACCAACCCGTACCTTCGCGACACGGCGTGCATTGACCACAAGATTCATCGTAATAAAAATGTGCCAATCGTGTTAATGCCTCAACCATACAAGTTGTATCATCCATAATAATGACCGAGCCCGCGCCCAACATAGAACCCGCTTTCTCGATACCGTCGTAGTCCATGGTCATTGCCATCGCTGCGTCTGCGGTTAATACTGGTGTTGATGATCCGCCTGGAATCACTGCTTTTAGTGTTCTCCCTTCGCGAATACCGCCTGCCATCTCAAGCAAATCTTTAAATGGAATGCCCATTGGCACTTCAAAATTAGCCGGTTCATTCACATGACCAGTGACAGAAAATAATTTACAACCACCCGAATTTTCAACACCAATATCAGCAAACCATTGACCACCTTGTGCCAAAATTTCAGGCACTGAAGCAAAACTTTCCGTATTGTTAATTGTAGTTGGCATGCCAAATAAGCCAATGTTCGCTGGAAAAGGAGGTTTAAACCTTGGCTGACCTTTTTTTCCTTCAAGTGATTCTAAAAGTGCAGTTTCCTCACCGCAAATATAAGCACCAGCGCCTAAGTGTGCGTATAAATCAAAACTAACGGAACTGCCATCAAGATTCTCGCCGAGTAAACCTGCATCATAAGCCTCTTTTAGCGCACCTTCAAAGCGATAAAATGGCTCCATAAACTCACCACGAATGTAGTTATAGCCTTTGGTTGCGTTCATTACAAAACTGCCAATCGCCATGCCTTCTATGACTGAATGTGGGTTATACCTTAGAATGTCTCTGTCTTTACAAGTGCCTGGCTCTCCTTCGTCCGAATTACACACCACGTATTTTTGCACGTCAGCATTGCGTGGCATAAAGCTCCATTTAAGACCCGTTGGAAAACCCGCTCCGCCACGACCACGTAAGCCTGAGGTTTTTAACTCATCAATAATCTGATCCGGTGTTAATTCACCTTTAAGAATTTTGCGCCAAACGGAATAGCCACCATTGGCTTCGTAGGTTTTGAGCGACCATGATTTTTTCTGATCTAAGGTTTTAAAACAAACTTCATTCATTTGGATTTCTTCCTTAACCCATCTACGATTTCATCAATCTTATCAGTGGTTAGATTTTCATAATACTGGTCGCCAATTTGGAACATTGGTGCACCAACACAAGCGCCTAAGCATTCGACTTTTTTCACGTTAATCAAGCTATCTTTTGTTACTTCACCCGTTTTAACACCGAGTTTTTTCTCTAAATAAACAATCAAATCATCGGCACCATTGAGCATGCAAGAAATGTTATGACAAAAACGAATGGTGTGTTTACCCACTGGTTTATGATTGTAATTCTCATAAAAAGTAGCCACTTCTGCTGCTGCAATACCCGGCATGTCTAAGTAGTCAGCCACAGCTTGAATGGCTTCAGTCGTTAAACTATTATCGTTTTCTGCTTGGACGATTTTTAACGCTTCCATTACTGCAGAGCTTTGGCGTCCTTCTGGGTATTTAGCTACCCAAATATCAATTTGTTTTTTTGCTTTATTTGAAATCATAATTAATTAAACTTGAGCCCCCTAAAAGGAGAAACGAGTATTTTTACTTTCTGCAAGGCAAGCGCAAGAATGAGTAAAGGAGTATAGTAAAAACTACATGACTGAGCGAATGATAAGCTTAACGCTGAAGAAGGTAAAAAGACGAAGTTTCTCATCGGTCAATCTCTCCAAATACAATATCTTGTGTTCCGATAATAGTCACCACATCAGACAGCATGTGCCCTCTTGCCATTTCATCCATGGCCGCTAAATGTGCAAAACCAGGCGCTCTAATCTTGACACGATATGGTTTGTTTGCGCCATCTGAAATCAAGTAAATACCAAACTCACCTTTAGGGTGTTCGATAGCAGAATATACTTCGCCTGCTGGCAAGCAATAGCCTTCTGTAAAGAGTTTAAAGTGGTGAATGAGTGACTCCATATCGTCTTTCATTTCAACACGGCTCGGTGGAGAAACTTTGTGGTCATCGCTCATAACCGAGCCTGGATTTTGGCGTAACCAATCTATACATTGCTCGATAATATGATTAGACTGACGCATTTCTTCCATGCGCACTAAGTAACGATCGTAACTATCTCCCGTTACGCCTACTGGAATATCAAATTCTAACCGGTCATAAACTGCGTAGGGCTGGTTCTTTCTAAGGTCCCAAGCCACGCCAGAACCACGGAGCATCGGCCCGGTAAAACCAAGCTGCTTAGCACGGTTCGCTGAAACAATACCAATGTTCACCAAACGTTGTTTCCAAATACGATTATCGGTTAATAAATCATCGTATTGTTTAATACTCTTTGGAAACTCTTTAACAAAATCAGCAATAAAATCCAACAAAGAACCTTGACGATTCTTATTCATTGCCTCCAATTCCTTTGTAGTGCGAAAGTCTGACTTTAAATACTGAGGCATCTTATCCGGTAAATCACGGTAAACACCGCCTGGGCGATAATAAGTCGCGTGCATGCGTGAACCCGACACCGCTTCATAACAATCAATCAATTTTTCACGCTCACGGAAAGCGTAGAGGAAGATACTCATAGCACCCACATCCAAGCCGTGTGTGCCTAGCCACATCAAGTGGTTTAAAATTCGAGTAATTTCGTCAAACATCACACGAATGTATTGAGCACGTTCAGGCACTTCAAGTTCAAGCATGGTTTCAATCGCCATCACGTAAGCGTGTTCGTTACACATCATCGATACGTAATCCAATCGATCCATATAACCAATAGACTGGTTGTAAGGCTTAGACTCTGCTAATTTTTCAGTACCTCGGTGCAACAAGCCAATGTGCGGATCCGCACGTTCAATCACCTCACCATCAATTTCTAAAATAAGCCGTAACACACCGTGCGCTGCAGGATGCTGAGGGCCAAAATTAAGGGTGTAATTACGAATCTCAGCCATCTTACTTCCTAATCACTCTTGGAACGTTAATGTTCGGCTCAATACTAACTGGCTCGTACACCACACGACCCAACTCTTCATCATAGCGCATTTCAACTTCACCAATCATTGGGAAATCCTTACGCAGTGGATGCCCTACAAAACCATAATCGGTTAAAATTCGACGTAAATCCGTATGATTTTCAAACAAAATACCCATCAAGTCAAACGCCTCACGCTCATACCAATCAGCCGAAGCCCAAACATCGGTAACGGATTTAATAATCGGCTCTGCCTCATCAACGTACGACTTAACACGAAGTCGGTAATTTTTACTAACGGACAACAAATGATAAACCACGGCAAAGCGCATCTCGTGTCTGTCTTCATTTCCTTGTGTTTCACGCCCTCGACTAAAACCAGAAGAGCTGGCGTCTGATTCCCATTCTGACTGACCATAGGTTAGGTAATCAACGCCACATAAATCAATCAAAGTATCAAAAAAGAAAAAATCTCTAAGTTTTAAACAAGTTTTAACGATGTCGTCAGAATCAACTCTTAAGGTCAGTTCACCAAAAGCATCGACCAAATTGTCTTCCCCAAACGCTTCAATTAATTGTTCTTTCAAATCTTCCATTATGTTCTCGCAATGGTATTTGTGCGACGAATCTTATCTTGCAATTGCAAAATTCCGTACAGCAGTGCTTCCGCTGTTGGTGGACAACCTGGTACGTAAATATCAACCGGTACAATGCGATCGCAACCGCGAACAACGGCGTATGAATAATGATAATAACCACCGCCATTGGCGCACGAACCCATAGAAATAACCCATCTTGGTTCGGGCATTTGATCGTAAACTTTTCGTAGTGCTGGCGCCATTTTATTGGTAAGTGTGCCTGCCACAATCATTAAATCTGACTGCCTAGGCGTTGGTCTAAAAACGATACCGAAACGGTCAAGATCATAACGCGAAGATCCGGCTTCCATCATCTCTACTGCACAACAAGCCAAACCAAATGTCATTGGCCACAAAGAACCCGTTCTTGCCCAGTTAATCACCTTGTCCAACGACGTGGTAACAAAGCCTTCTTTCATTAAACCTTCAATTGCCATACTAATTTATCATTCCCATTCCAGTGCTCCTTTCTTCCATTCGAAGACAAAGCCAACCACCAATAAAAATAAAAAAACACTCATAGCAATAAAGCCAAACCAACCTAAATCAGATTGAACTACAGCCCAAGGAAACACGAAGGCAACTTCTAAGTCAAACAAAATGAATAGAATAGCCACTAAATAATAACGTATATTGAAATACATGCGTGAATCATCAAAAGCAGGGAATCCGCATTCGAATTGAGAATTTTTTTCTTCGTCTGGTTTGCTTGGGCCTAATAGATAGCCAATTAGCATTGGACCTACACCAAAAGCAATACCTAGAAAAATAAAAACCATAATAGGTAAATAATTTTCTAACACCTAATCATCTCCCTTTACCTCTTGATAGAAGTCAAATATTATATCTAATTTAGAAAATAACAAGCAAATAATTTAAGCATAAATATTGTTGATTTATTGCTCAACTTCCGTGCCACCAACTGTCAATTGGTCTATTTTTAAACTCGGCTGACCTACGCCAACTGGTACAGACTGCCCGTCTTTTCCACAAACGCCAATACCACTGTCTAGCCTTAAATCATTCGCTACCATTGAGATTTTTTTAAGCACCTCATCACCTGACCCAATAAGAGTGGCACCCTTTACTGGCATGGTAATTTTTCCATTTTCGATTAAATAAGCCTCATTTGCTGAGAACACAAACTTACCTGAAGTAATGTCCACTTGACCGCCATCAAAATTAACCGCGTAAATGCCCTTATCAACTGAAGCAATCATATCGTCTAGAGAATCTTTGCCATTAAGCATATAAGTATTGGTCATACGTGGCATTGGAATGTGCGCATAAGACTCTCGCCTGCCATTACCTGTACTCGTTTTTCCCATCAATCCAGCGTTTAACTTATCGAACAAATACCCTTTGAGTATGCCGTTCTTAATTAATGTGGTATTTTGTGTTGGCACTCCTTCATCATCAATAGTAAGGCTGCCACGCCTATTTGCCAAAGTACCATTATCAACAATGGTGCATTTTTCACTAGCAACTTGTTCGCCAATTTTGTCGGTAAATACCGAGGAACCTTTGCGGTTAAAATCACCTTCCAATCCATGGCCAATCGCCTCATGCAACAACACGCCGGGCCAGCCTGGACCCAATATTACTGGCATGTTTCCAGCCGGTGTTCCTTGTGCCTCTAACGCAACCAAAGCTTGTCGAATGGCTTCGTTGGTATAAACTTCGGCTAAGTTATGGTCAATAAAATAACGATAATCGTATCGACCGCCACCGCCACTTGAGGCGTGTTCGATTCGGCCTTCGTGCTCAACAATTACGCTCACACTCACACGCACCATTGGGCGATAATCTTTTTGATAAACTCCGTCGGTAGATACAATCAACACTTCAGTATAAGCCCCTGATAAAGAAGCACTCACCTGCTTAACTTTAGGCTCTTTTCTGGCAATTGAATCAATTTGTTTTAACAAATCAACTTTCTCTTCTGGAGTTAAACTACCTAATGGACTTAACCCATTATATTTGGCCACTTGTGGCACAGAATGAAAAGTTTGAATTGATTGTGGTGTTTGATGTTTGGAAATCCCTCTAGCAAACCCAACGGCCTGTTCAATAGCCTTAATGTTTAAATCGTCTGAATACGCAAAACCAGTTTTCTCGCCTTTAACGGCGCGAGTTCCCACACCGTGGCTAATGTGATAAGTGCCTGATTTAACAATACTTTCTTCCAAAAACCAAGACTCTGCAACCGAATGTTGAAAATACAGGTCTGCATAATCAACACCTTTAACTGCTAGGGAAGATAAAAGATCCGTAATTTTTTCTTGATCCAAATGATGTTCATCCAGCAACTGTTCAATCATAACTTATTCAATAATCGGTTCATCCCACGGGCCTGTAATTTTATACTCAAGGTCAACCACTTTATCCACAATCTTATCAATCAATTTGCCTTTAAACACAACTTCATCGATCGCCCAAACCCCAAGACCAATTAAACCACCTCCCGCTAATGCAGTAGCAACTGGCACCGCATCCCCCACTGCTGGACTTACTCGGGCCTTTAGATTGTATTCTTCATTAATAAGATCACTCTCTCCCGTTAGCCTAATAATGCCCGAAGATGCATTAAGTTCAAAGTTCTCAATTCTTGCCAAAGATTGCCCAATGTGCAGTTTTACTTCAATATCATCATAAGCAAACCCTTTTTCCGTTACATCGGCAACGTCCAGTTTTAATCGTTTTGCAATGGATTTAATATTAAGCAGTGACAAAATTCGACCAATGTTTGGGTCTTGGTCGGTAAACGAGCCCTGCTTGACATTCATCACCACATAGCCCATAAGCTCTTCAAGACTCATGTTCCAAGGTGCACATTCACAAAATAGACGAACATCAAAATCAAAATCACCACCTTCAACTTTTTCTTGAATATTTAATTGATCCAAAAAATCAGACAACTGCTTTCCTTTTGCTTGAGCAATTAATCGAGTCTTTCCATCTAGCCAAGCGCCGTTAAAAATTAACGCTTTATCACTAACACCCACTCCCTCAAATTCCAAATTATTAATAATCAATACATTATTTTCAGAAACCAAATCCACTTTAAGATCTGGCACTTGATATTCATCCACATAAATACCTTTAGAGCTTAAGCGCATACTCGGTATATCGCTCGGACTAATGCTTAACTCTCCCTTGATCGCATCCAGCGTAGACACCTGCAGACCCAGCACTTCAACCCTAGGAGATTCCCCCTGTTCAGTAAAGATTATTACATTACCTTTAATCATTTCAGACTCAATTCTTGCAATCCAAGATTTATCTAATTGCTTCCTAATGTAAAGCTCAAATCCACTGTTATTGTTAATCAGTTCAACCCTAAAATCAGATTGATCATCATCGCCTCGGTTTTTGGGATTAATACGAATATCAAACGGCATGCCGCGAATATCACCCACACCTTGTGATATTATTTCATTATCATGAAAAGCTATTTTTGAATCAAAATTCTCAACAACTAAAGACCCTTCCAATGTAGTTAAACGGTTGCCTTGAATAGTTAAATCCACATCTACTATTGCTTCTCTTTCATCTAAAGGAACCACGAGTTTTATGTCGCCCTCCATCTCACCCTCTAAGGTGAATTGATCCAACACTTCATCAACCGTAGTACCGAGCGGAGCGCTAGCTAAAAATTGCATTAATTGCTCACTTTGAGTATTGATTTTGCCAATCACTTCAACGTCTAATTTTGTAGCACTTAAATCAGAAA
>JAPYOZ010000007.1:0-15344 GCA_029941485.1 Gammaproteobacteria bacterium
ACTGAGTTTTACTGCTGGCTAAATAAGCATCAAATACCATACAAATATTACGAATCAACAGCTTGCCTTTATCCAATACTTGAATCGAATCTTCATTTAATTGCAACAATCCATCCGCATGCATATCACTCAAACGTGATAATTCATCGGCAAAATAGGACTTAAATTGAATACCAAAGCCCCATTCAATACTGGCAAAATCCAGCTGAAAATGGCAAATTAAATCCATAATCACCGCTCGGCGAATCTTGTCATCTTCGTTAATCACTTGGCCTTTAATAATAGGTAACTTACCTTCATCAAGTGCAGCGTAATAACGCAAAATATCTTTTTCATTTTGGTTAAAGCTATCTCCTACTTGGCCAATCGAGCTCAACCCCAAGCCCACAATGTCGCACTGAGCATGGGTTGAGTAGCCTTGGAAATTTCGGTATAACTCACCCTGTTGCTGAGCAATGGCTAATGGGTCTTCTGGCAAAGCAAAATGATCCATACCGATGTACACATAACCTTGACCCAATAAAAAATCCATTGAAAATTTAAAAATAGCTAATTTTTCATCAGCCGACGGCAACTCATCAACATTGATGCGTCGCTGTGGTTTGAATAATTCTGGCAGGTGCGCATAGTTAAATAACGAAATTCGACCAGGTCGTAATTCTGCCACTTTTTCTAATGTGGTTTTAAAGCTTAGCACTGACTGTTTCGGCAAACCATAGATCAAATCAATACTGATAGATTCAAAACCGTGCGCCCTAGAAAGATCAATCACCGCCTTGGTTTGTTCGAAACTTTGCACACGATTAACTGCCTTTTGTACATCAATATCAAAATCTTGCACCCCAAGACTAATACGGTTAAATCGCGCTTTGACTAGGGCTTTTATCGTGTCTTCATCTACCCCTCTTGGATCAATCTCGATTGAATATTCGCCTTGATCAGCAAAGCTAAATGCGTCTTGCAGTTTTTCACTCAAACGAATAATTTGCTCGTTGGATAAGAAGGTCGGCGTACCACCGCCAAAATGCATTTGCTCTACAGTGCGATCTTGATCAAACAGCTTGGCCTGCAAGTCAATTTCTTGAAACAGTCTTTGCAAATAAGGTTCCGCCTTGTTTTTGTCTTTGGTCACTACTTTGTTACAACCACAGTAATAACACACCGTATCGCAAAAAGGAATATGGCAATACAACGAAATTGGGCTTTTGCGCTCGTTGCTTAGTTTGGTCTGTGCTTGATACGCTTCTTGTGTAAACACATCAAAAATATTGGCCGTCGGATACGACGTATAGCGCGGGCCTGAATGGTCGTATTTTTTAATTAACGCTGGCTCAAATAAACTCATATCACAAATAGGGTGAGGTTGGTTTTCGCCAACCTCGGGGAGAGATTATTATTATCAATTAAAAACTAAAAATAGTAATTGATATACATCAATAAACTTGATAAAATAATTGTTATGATTCCAAGCGAAATCCATATTGAACAATATTCGGCATTTTTATCCAAGTTGCCAATTTTTAAAAATATCTCAAAAAATGAACTGGGCCCCTTGTTCCAAACCATGCAAGTTCATCAATACCATAAAGGCGATACTGTTATTTTTGATGCAGATCAGCACGCCAATCTTTACCTAGTAGAAAGCGGACTGTTCAAGCTTACCAAATTTGACCAAAGAGGTGATGAGCTGGTATTACGAATTGTCGATCAAAACGACGCCATTTCACCCATGCATTTTTCACCCCATTATGATATTTCTGCAGAATTTGTAAAAGACACTACCCTTATTTATTTTAGTAAAAATAGCATCAATAACCTCATTGCAAAAAATCATCAATTCTCAATGAATATTATTCAATTCTTAGCTGAGAGTGCTCAGACCTTGATGCTATTTGCTGAAGTTCTGCAGCTTAAAACCACTCGAGAAAAAGTGGGCTGGTATTTGGTGCGCGCTAAAATTAACAACCTCTTAGAGTTTCCACATCCTAAACGCCTGATTGCCGCTTATTTAGGCATGGCCCCTGAATCTTTTTCCAGAGCACTTACCGACCTTAAAAACGACGGCATCTTTGTCAAAAACAGGTCTATAGAATTAAACAACGGCAATGAGCTGTGTCAATATTGTGATGCAGTGACTGGCTCTGATTGTGACGACTTCAAATCTAATGCTTGCATTCACCATTAGACACCAACTTAAACCTTAATTGGTTAAACCAAGATTTTCTATAATTAACGAATGGAATGTGTTGGCTCTAATTGCTGCATTAGATCATTATTCCACTTACCCTCAACTTTAATATGTGCAGCAGCACCCAGCATAATTGCCTCAATTAAATTGTGATTGACATAAGCATATAGCCCGGGCTGTTTAAAGGTATACATCATTGCCACTGATTCACCAGCAAACACTGGCCAAGTTTCACGATTGGTCATTGGCGCATCATTAAAAGAGCCTCCGTGCCAAAACAAGTCTGCATGCCCGCCAATCAAATGTACACGAGAATCTCGATTCGCTTGAGAATGGATAAATAATACCGTCTCTCCAACGCTGGCCGTCATTGCGTTATCACCGGTTAAAGCGCCGACTTTGCCATTAAATGTTAAGTGTGTTGGTATTAATCCACGCATCACTTTCATGGTGTCGCCCATCGCTTCAGCGGGTGAGTTATACCGCTTAAAATTACCGTTATCATCCTTCGCAACATACCAGTCTTGTTCGCCAATATAAAAAGCCTTGTCGTATTCAACTAACTTTCCTTTTTCATTTTTTAAACCATCACGCGGCAACACCATAATAGCGCCATTCATCCCTGCAATAACGTGATAAGGAATCATTGTGCCACCTGGTGCACAGTGATAAACGAATGTCCCAACTTTGTCTGCTTTCCAACGAACCGTAACTTCTTCACCGGGTGAAACGTGTGTCAACGCGCCTGCGCCCATTGCACCCGTGGCTGCGTGAAAATCAATATTATGCTCAAAGACACTGTTTCTTGGATTTTTAAGTGTTAACTCAATATAGTCTCCTTCATGCACTACAATTAATGGCCCAGGATTTGACCCATTAAAAGTCATCGCTTGAACGAATACACCGGGAGAGATCTCGATCTCTTTTTCAATAACCGTCATTTCAATTTCGACAATTTTAGGGCCGTCCGTAGCCACTTGATCATGTTGAGGCAAATACGGTGGCGCTACCAAGATTTGCTTAACTCTTGGCAGGCCTTCAATATCAGGCTCCACACCAACATCAAACCCTTCAAGTCCGCCTGTTAGGGGTGAATGTGGGTGAACAGCCAATGCTGTATTAGTGCTCACGATAATGCTTATTATGAAGCTCATTAGCGTTGCTCTGATGTTAAGTCTTTTCATTTCTTTTCTCCTTTGACATTAATCAACAATTAATCAATTCTAAGTGTTGATGTTTATATTTGACGCCCAAAAACATCAACACTCCTTGATGTAGGTCAATTAGTTTGAAAAGAAACCGATTTACTTCTTATAAAAAACAGCTTTAGATATCGCTGCGTGCTTGACACTAGACTCTTGAATAGCTTGGCGTTCAACCTCAGACAAGAGATTAATGTATGGAAATAGCTGTCTATCCTCTGCCCTAGAGTGCGTTTTTAACAAAACACCAAATTCAGCCAATAATTCAGGCCTGTTTTTAAGGTCTTTTGCCATTTGATGAAGTTGCTGATGTTCATCAACAAGTTGTGCGCATAGTGTATTTAATTCAGGAGACTTGTCTTTAAGCGCTGCAAAAATTGTAACTTCTTCAGTATGAAAGTGCGCCTGAAAAGAAGCTTTAAAAATTTGCGAAATATTAAAACACAACTCATTGGTAATGGGGTGAATCATCGACCACCATAGTAATTATTATTTCTAATCATGCCAGTGGACCTACCATCTGCATAGCCCTTAGAATAGGCATCTGCCTTGCCTTTAGCATAAGCATCCGCTTGCCCTTTGGCATAGGCATCGGCTTGACCTCTAGCATAACCATCAGCCCTGCCAGAAGCAGACCCGTCAGCCTGACCTGAAGCCGTGGTATCGGTTGTATTTTTGGTGTCAAAGTTAAAACCAAAGTCTGTATCGTTCATCCAATTATTAGCACCTGAAAACGGACCCCAATTAGTCATACCATTAAAGGGGCCAAAATTAGAGCCACCGTCAAAAGGCCCTGCGTTAGAACCGCCTGAGAATGGACCCCAATTATTACCACCTGAAAATGGACCCATGTTGTTGCCACCTGAGAATGGACCCATATTAGAGCCGCCGTCAAAAGGACCCCAATTGTTATTGTTAGAACCACTATTGTGAAAAAATGCTGATGTTGATGCGCTCACCACTACCGTAGCGATTGCCAATGTTTTTACTAATGTTTTCATGTTATTCTCCATCTATTGTTGTCTTATTGATGCTACCAATATACACCCAAATCTTATAAGATACAACCGTACTCAAAATAAATTTTGATTTTTTTAAAGGCAAAAAAAAAGAGCCACCCTTAGGCAGCTCTTTTTACTCAGAACTGTTGATTGACAATACGTTCAACCAACAAAACTTAGTACTTACTGTGTATTACCACTGCCACTCGCTGTGCCAGAAGCGTTGCCATCTGCATACCCTTTAGAGTAAGCATCAGCTTGACCTTTAGCGTAACCATCGGCTTGGCCTTTAGCAAAAGCATCAGCTGTACCTGAAGCATTGGCATCGCCTCTACCAGAAGCAGAACCGTCAGCAGCACCCGAAGCGTTAGCGCCAGAAGTGTTCTTGGTATTAAAGTTTGTACCAAAATCAGTATTGTTTAACCAATTGTTGCCACCTTGCATTGGACCCCAGTTTTGAGCACCGTTAAAAGGGCCAGCATTAGAACCACCCATGAATGGACCCATGTTGTTGCCACCTGAAAATGGCCCCATATTGTTGCCACCTGAAAATGGACCCATGTTGTTGCCACCTGAGAATGGACCCATGCTGTTGCCACCTGAGAATGGACCCATGTTGTTGCCACCACCCCAGTTATTACCACCCCAGCCTGCTGAAGCAGACGTTGCAACTACTACTGAAGCAATTGCGATTACTTTTGTTATTTTCTTCATCTTATTTCTCCTTTTTGTTATTTTATTAATAAGCATATCTAATATACCACCAAATGCAAGTGCACACAAGCATTAAAGTGTAATAATGCTCTATATTTACACATAAATCGGTTGGTTTCGTAAAATTAGCCCAAAATCTTTTCAATAAGTTCTTTATCAAAGAACCCTGCCTCGTCGGCAAGCGTGCCGTCTTCGCGATACAATCGCTTAAACTTAGGCGCACCGTGGTCGTATTTTATTTCTTCAGATACTACACCACTCTCATAATAACTGACAAACTCACCATTCATCATGCCATTACTGTAATACACCTTGGTCTTTAGACGACCGTTCTCGTGCCAAGTCCTAGCAAGCCCTTGCACTTTGCCTTTAAAATAAAATCGCTCAGATTCCTTGTAACCATTAGAATGATAAGAAACGGCTCTGCCTTCTTTTGCGCCATTATTCATGTCAACCCTGGCTTGCAAAGTACCGTTTTCGTAATAAAGCTCAACAACGCCTTCTATCTTGCCTTTAATAAACTTACCAATGGACTTTAACTTGCCTGATTTATAGTAGCCTTTCTCATCGCCTTGTTTAATACCACCAACGTAACTTTGGGCAAATTCCACTTGATTGTTGTTCCAATCCTGATTATAACTTTCTAAAACACCTGTGTAGGGAAGATTGGTATTGTGATCCATCAGTAAGCTGTTTTTAAATGTAGATAAGCTAGATTGAGCATTGCCAAAGACGATTAACAATAGTACGGTTAAATATTTCATGGGTTGATAATTGTATCTCACTTTTAACCAGTAAAAATAGTTTAATCGTGACACATTCACGACACTAATAAAAAAGGGTTTTCAGTATTTAACTGCAAACCCTTTTTTCAATTATGGTGCCGAAGGCCGGACTCGAACTGGCGACCTACTGATTACAAATCAGTTGCACTACCAACTGTGCTACTTCGGCAATAGTGAGAATTATACTTCAGATAAATAATTCTTTTATATTTTTTTGGCATTAATGCTCGCCTGATAAACAAAAAAATGCCTCAATGAAGAGGCATTTTTTCAAATTTACGACTTAATTAAAATCGAGGCCCAGCAAAATCAGCAACAGCTGCTTGTGCCAATGAATTTACTGCTTGCGTATTGGCTTTTTTAGCCAATGCAGTTGCTGCATCGCCTTTGCCTGCTTTGTGCAATTTTTTGGCTTCTTTAATCATAGCGCCAGTATCACGCCAAGCTATTTTTGCATCTATCGCCTTCTTATAATTTGCCTCAGCTGCGCTCATCACTGCATCAAACGAAGAGCCCGAAGCAACAACTGGTTTAAATTTAGCTGGTGTTGGTGGGATAACTTTTGCACCACCGCCTAATTGGTGGACATACACCACTAACTTTTTAAGTTGCACGGCATTGATTACACCCGACTTTCCAAACGCTGGCATCACAGCATCTTGCGTGAGTGGATCACCCGGTTTGTTTACACCATGCTTAATAGTACGCACGACCGATGCTCTTTGATCATCGGCTTTAAAGCGCCATATTCCATCGGTTAAGTTTGCGGCGGTTGGTGCTGGCGGTTTGCCATTAGGACCGTGACACGCCATACACATGCCTTTCATGTAAAGCGCTTTTGTAGCAGGATCAGACTTACCTTGACTAAGTCCCATCACAAAATCAGCCAACTTCTCAATCTCTGGGTCGCTTAAGTTGCCAAGCATGCCTTTTGCTGGCATATTGCCTCTCTTGCCATGAGTAATTGTGGCACTGATTTGTGATAATGTTCCACCATAAAGCCAATCGTCATCAGCCAGTACCGGGAAACCGTCGTTACCCTGACCACCTGCGCCATGACAAGCTGCACAATTATCGCCGAAAAGTACTTTGGCGGTTTTAATCGAATAATTTCTAAGCTCGTCATCCAAAACAATTTCTTCCAAAGATTTTTCAGCAATGGCTTTTTCAGTGTCAGCAAATCTATCTTGACGATAATCTTCTAGCTGCTGAACACTTTCTTTCATCTCTACAATTTGAGTCCATCCAGCAGAGCCCTTACTATGCTCGCCAAACCAAGGAATGGTCGGATAATAAAATGAATAAATAACAACTGAAATAGCACCCATGTAAAGCGCCCACATGTACCATCTTGGTGGACGGTTATTCAGCTCTCTAACGTCATTATCATCGTCCCAAAAGTGTCCTGTGTTGTTCTCACCTGGATATGGATTTTTATGTTTACTCATTGCTTTTTCTCCTCGCTACTGTTCTTCTTTATTTACAAAGTTACGTAATTCTTCAAATTGCTTTTTATTCTTAGGCCTAAAGGCATAAAAATAAGCTATTGCCAATAAAACAAATACAATAACCGCTGTAATTGCCCCAATTTTATCTACTAACGTCATTTACTCTCGGTAAACAACACCGTCTTCAAATTTAATCATGTTGCCTAATGATTGCAAATAAGCCACCATAGCATCCATCTCGGTTTTACCTTTAACCAAGCCTGCAGCTTCAGCAATGTCACCGTCCGTGTAAGGCACTCCCACTTTTCTTAGGCCTTTCATATGCGCCTGAATACTTTCGCCGTCAACCGTTGCATCGTCTAAGAAACGATACTTTGGCATCACTGATTCTGGCACTAAGGCTTGTGGATGACGCATATGCAAGATATGCCACTCGTCTGAATACTTACCACCAACACGTGCTAAATCAGGACCTGTGCGTTTAGAACCCCATTGGAATGGGTGATCATATTTTGATTCAACTGCTAAAGAGAAATGGCCATAGCGCTCTTTCTCATCTCTGAACGGACGAATCATTTGCGAATGACACAAGTAACAACCTTCGCGCTGATAGATATCACGACCGGCTAATTCTAATGCTGTGTTAGGACGCACGCCGTCTCCTGGCTTCCAATCGGATAATTTTTTATCTCCGCGCTGCCACAACAAACTCTTAGTCGAGCCATCAGCCACAACTACTTCATCCTTGACTGCGTCTGGATTAGTAAACAAAGGTACGATTTCTACAATGCCCGCTAATGACACCGCTAGCGCCATGAACAAATACATGCCAAAAATATTTTTTTCTAATTTTGACTGTAAGCTTTCTTTTCCGTTTTGATGTGCCATTGTGTCTTCTCCCTTATGCCGTTGCCGCTTGAACAGAGGCCTGCTCTCGGCTCGACTTACGAATGGTAATAATAATATTGATCAACATGGTGATTGCACCTAACACTACCAACGCACCACCCGCTGCTCTCATTACGTAATAAGGGTGCATTGCCGAAACACTTTCTGCAAACGTGTAAGCCAATGTGCCGTACTCATCGTACGCTCTCCACATAAGACCTTGCATGATGCCTGATACCCACATAGCAACAATATAGGTGACGGTGCCAATGGTGTGTACCCAAAAATGGATGCCCAATAACTTTTGTGACATTTTAACGTTATAGATTTTTTCAATCATGTGATAAAGTGCGCCCGCAGCCACCATAATGTTCCAACCTAAAGCACCCGCATGTACATGACCAATAGTCCAGTCAGTATAGTGCGATAACGCATTGACTGTTTTAGCTGCCATCACCGGACCTTCAAAGGTAGCCATTGCATAAAAGGCTAATGACATAATTAAGAAACGTAGGATGTAATCCTCACGTAAGCGCTCCCACGCGCCTGATAAAGTCAAGATGCCATTAAGCGCACCACCCCATGATGGAATGATCATTGCTAAGGAAATTGTTGCACCTAAAGAACCTGCCCAATCTGGTAGAGCTGTGTATTGAAGGTGGTGAGCACCCAACCACACGTAACCAAACATCAGCGCCCAAAAGTGAATGACTGATAGACGGTAAGAATAAATTGGACGCTCTGCTTGTTTTGGCACAAAGTAATACATCATGCCTAAGAAACCTGCGGTTAAGAAGAAGCCCACCGCGTTATGCCCCCACCACCACTGAATCATAGCGTCTTGTACGCCTGAGAATATAGAATAAGATTTAAACCAATCGACTGGAATTGAAAGATTGTTTACTACGTGAAGGTAAGTTACCATCACCATCATGCCCATAAAAAACCAGTTAGCTACATACACGTGCGGTACTTTGTCGCGATTACGAATGTGGATGGTCATAATAAAATTGTACATATAAGAAGCCCACGAAAGCGTAATAAGAATATCGATTGGCCATTCTAATTCTGCGTATTCTTTTGACTGAGTAAGTCCTAAAGGCAGAGTTATGACTGCTAATAGAATCACTAGGTTCCATGACCAAAACGTAAACCACGCCATCTTGTTGCTCCATAGACGGGTCTGATTGGTTCTTTGCACAATGTAGAAAGCTGCTGCCATGAGGGCCGAACCGCCAAAAGCAAAAATAACGGCATTAGTATGCAGTGGTCTTAAACGGCCAAATTGAAAATAAGGAAGATCGGTGCCTAAGTCATTAAGAAAAGGCCAAGCCAATTCTGAGGCAATGTACACGCCAACGGTTGTTCCAATCACCAAATAAACGGATGCCATAATAACAAACCACTTGACGACATCTAAATCGTATCTTTCTGTTAAATTCATTCGCACTCTCCTCGATTAATTAATACCCTTGTACCTAATAGGTTTTTTAAATAGGTTGCAATTCTACATACACAAAATGATACCGTCAAGTAAATAATGGAAAATTGATATAGATCAATCTTTTCTATTCTTTACCAGTAAATAAATAGCAATAATCGATAGAACTAATGCCATTAAAAACCATTGCGTTGCGTAACCTAAATGTTTGTCAACACTGCCATAAAACGGTTTCCACTTTCTAAAGAAGCCATTCTTTTGTTCGACGTCTAATTGTGCAATCATAGGAATAATTTGATAAGTGGACAATTCACTTAGTTTTTTTAAATTTAACGACTGGATAATAATTGGAAATTTTTTATCCAGTTTATGGGTTTTTAGTTCAATCCGTTGAATGGGCTTGATGAGTTTCACCTTAATGGTTGTTTCAACACTGCTCACTTTGATATCGGCTAATTTATCTCGGTTGTTGTACCACGGCACAAAGCCACGATTAACCAAAATCGCCGAATCACTACTGTTAAGTAAAAAAGGGGTTAATACGTAATAACCGGCAGTGGCATTAACAATTTGATTGTCGTAGATAAATTGCTTATGAGTGTCGTAACTCCCCTTGAGTAAAACTTGGTAGTGCTCCTTATCAAGCAACTCTTTTAAATCATTAACCAATATTGCCGGTGCTTGTTGTGCACTAATAATCGTACTTTCTATCTGGCGTTTCTGATCGGCACGATCGAGTTGCCAAAAACCTAACGACACCAAAACCCATAAAGTAAGCGATATTAAAATCGCTGGTAGGATAAACGAACGTTTAATCATTTTTGTGCAGGTGATTGTGCCACTGGCGCATCAACCATCACCACATTAGGCTCAATCCAGCCCATGTAGCCGGAAAACAACACCAACAGAAACAACAAAACTGAAAGCGTTACACGGGTGACTAACGATTTAAACATTTTGTCAGAACCCTCTCTCCCCCCTTTAACCATACCAATGAGTCCAAACCCTAGGGCCACTAAGATGGCTACAATAATAATCACAACAACGATTTCTGTCATACGTACTCCTGGTTTTTATTTATGAAAAAAAAGACCCCAATAAAGGGGTCTTTTTTATTGTACTGAATTAGTATTATAGCCAGTATACAAATACAAATAGACCTAACCAAACCACATCTACAAAATGCCAATACCAAGCAACACCTTCAAAACCAAAGTGATTGTCTGCATCAAAGTGACCTTTTTGTACACGGTACAAAATTACCGTTAACATGATTGCACCCACGGTTACATGAAAACCGTGGAAACCAGTTAGCATATAAAAAGTCGAACCATAAATACCTGAAGTTAGCTTTAAGCCATCAGCGTAAGCATGACCATACTCCATAACTTGGAAACCTAAAAATGCCACGCCTAAAGCAATGGTTGCCACTAACCAACCAACGATTTGATTGCGATGGCCCGCACGCAATGCGTGGTGAGCGAATGTTAGTGTCACGCCTGATGCTAATAATAAACCTGTGTTTAAAGCAGGTAAACCCCACGGATCAACTACCATTGCTGGCGTTGCTGTTTCAATACCAGTAGCAGGTACTTCAGGGAAGCTCATCACAGTACCAGACTGTAATTCGGTGCCCGGTGCTAAGAACGCCATTTGATGCCAAGAAGCGCTAAATGCATTCCATAGATCTGGTGTAAAAATGTTATTATCTGCACCGCCTAACCATGGCACAGATAGTGCTCTTGCATAGAACAACGCGCCAAAGAAGGCTGCAAAAAACATCACTTCAGAAAAAATAAACCAGCTCATGCCCCAACGAAATGAACGATCAACCTGCTTGTTGTAGATGCCGTTAGTGCTTTCATTCACCACTTGACCAAACCAGCCGAACATCATAAATACTAAAATCGCAAAACCAAGACCCATCACAGATCCACCCCATTCTACGCCGTGCATTTGATTAGCAAGACCAATGAATAATGTTGATATGCCGATTGAGCCAATGATTGGCCAGTAAGTACCGTGTGGTACGTAATATTCTTGTTCGCTCATAGTTCCTTCCTCTTTTTAGCTTTCAAGTTTAAAAAAATTATAAGATAAGCTTATGTCTTTTATGCGCTTATCTAACTCTGGCTCAACCACAAATCTTAAAGTCATTTCAACCTCTTCATGTGGTTTGAACACCTGTCTGTTAAAACAGAAGCATTCTAACTTCTTAAAATAAAGTGCTGCATCCGTGGGTGCAACACTAGGGATTGCTTGGCCAATTACCGTTTTGTCGGTGTTATTCTTAGCAACGTAGCTGGTGGTGTAAAACTTACCAGGTACTATTTCCATCGAATTAACTTTTGGCCCAAACTGTACTGGAAATCCGCCCATGGTCATGGCAAAAAAACTCACCTCAACCTTTCGATTCTCATCCACCGCGTATTGTTGCTCACTATCCACTCTGCCAGTTGTACCGTTGAACCCAGTGATCTCACAAAAGACATCATAAATGGGGACCATGGCGTAAGCAAAGAAAAACATCAATATCGGCGCTGAAACTAACTTTATCCAGAACCCTTTTGTTATTTTCTTTTGTTCCATATTAGCCGCCTGGGTTGTATAACACAATGGTGGCTATAAATACTCCTATTGCTATGGCGCCTACAATTACTGCTGTAATGACGACGCCTTTTTTTCTATCATCCATTAAGAGTTTTGAGACTCTTGCTCAATCAACTTTCTTGATGGTGGTTTGTTAAAACTGTGATACTCAGCCTTTGGATCTAGTGTCCACTCTAAGCCTTTTGCACCTTCCCAAGGACGCTTAGTTGCTGGCTCGCCATTACGAATAGCGTCAATAATAATGTAAGTAAACAAGATGAATGATGCGCCAAAGGCAAAACCACCGATTGAAGAAATCATGTTGAAATCTGCAAACTGTAGTGCATAGTCAGGAATACGACGAGGCATACCCGCAAGACCTAAGAAATGCTGAGGGAAGAACAACACGTTTACTGAAATCACTGCCCACCAGAAATGCACTTTTGCTAAGCCTTCGTTATACATTTTGCCCGTCCACTTAGGCAACCAATAGAACGTTGCTGCAATGATTGACCATAGTGCACCTGTTACCAATACGTAGTGGAAGTGTGCAACCACAAAATAAGTATCGTGATACTGGATATCGGCAGGAGCGATGCCTAGCATTAAGCCAGAGAAGCCACCGATGGTGAATAAGAACACAAATGAAATTGCCCATAACATTGGTGTCTCGAACGTCATCGACCCTTTCCACATAGTGGCAATCCAGTTAAAGACTTTAACACCCGTTGGAACTGCAATCATCATGGTGGCGTACATAAAGTATAACTCACCCGCAACCGGCATACCCGTTAAGAACATGTGGTGCGCCCATACAATGTATGACAAGAATGCGATTGACGCCGTTGCGTAAACCATTGAGGAATAACCAAATAATGGCTTACGTGCAAAGGTTGGGATAATGTGAGAAACCACACCAAACGCTGGCAAAATCATAATATAAACTTCAGGATGGCCAAAGAACCAGAAAATATGCTGGAACATAACAGGGTCGCCACCGCCAGTTGCATCAAAAAATGCAGTACCAAAGTTACGGTCTGTTAGCATCATGGTTACTGCACCTGCTAATACTGGCATCGCACCAATTAGTAAGAATGAAGTAATCAACCATGTCCATACAAATAACGGCATGTCCATTAATTTCATCTCAGGCGCACGCATGTTAAGTACTGTTGCAATAATATTAATCGCACCCATAATAGATGAGAAGCCTAACAAGTGAACGGCGAAGATAAAGAAGTCTGTGCTATCTGGTGCAAACGTTGTTGATAACGGTGCGTAGAATGTCCAACCAAAGGCTGGCGCTCCGCCTTCCATAAAGAACGTGCTTAACAAGATACCACCTGCAAAAGGTAGAATCCAGAAAGACCAGTTATTCATACGAGGCAGTGCCATGTCGGGTGCGCCAACCATCATTGGAATCAGCCAGTTACCCAAGCCAACAAAGGCCGGCATAATTGCACCAAATACCATGATCAAGCCGTGCATGGTTGTCATTTGGTTAAAGAAATGTGGGTCTACTAGTTGCAGACCCGGTTGGAACAATTCCATACGAATCACCATCGCCATTGCACCGCCGATTAGCACCATGGTAAAGGCAAACCACAAATACAATGTACCAATGTCTTTATGGTTCGTTGTTTTGATCCATCTCATCAGGCCTTTTTCAGGACCATGATGGTGATCGGCGTGCCCAGTTGCTGTTGTGTCTGTTGCTGTTGTCATAATATTTCTCCTTAATTAACGTGCAGATTTAACATCTGAAGGTTGAACAACACTGCCAGTGTTACCAAAGGCATTTCTTTCGTAAGTAATTACAGCTGCAAGATCTGCATCGCCTAACATCTTAAAGGTTGGCATGCCACCCTTACCGTGTAGAACAAGTCCGATATGGTCAGCTGGTGCACCGTTTGCAACTGGTGAAGCCTTCATTGCTGGGAAGATTGGCGGCATACCTGAGCCATCCTTTTTATGACAACTTGCACAATTAGTGTTATAAACACTTTCGCCTTGTGCCATCAACTCAGACTTAGACCATGTTTTGTTGGCACTGTCTGCGGCCGCTTTTGCGATTGCTTGTTGATTAGTTACCCATTTAGCATAATCTGCTTTTGATACCACATCAACCACAATTGGCATAAAGCCGTGGTCTTTGCCACAAAGCTCCGCACACTGGCCACGGTAAGTACCAATTTCATCAATCTGAGCCCATGCATCATTAATAAAACCAGGATTGGCATCTTGCTTAACACCAAAATCAGGCACCCACCAGTTGTGAATTACATCATTCGATGTGATTAAAAAACGAATAGAAGTATCAACAGGTAGTACTAAATGCTTATCTACTTCTAATAAATAATTTTCAGGTTTGTTGCTGTCATCGTTAACAGAATCTTTAGAAGATTGGGCTAAGTTTGATATAAAGCTTATGCCTTCTGTAGGATAGTCGTACTGCCATTTCCACTGATGACCAGTAATCTTAATAGTCATGTCTGCCTTAGAAGTGTCTTCCAAATCGATCAACACCCTAGAAGCAGGGATGGCCATTAACACTAAAATAATAATCGGAATGACTGTCCATAAAAGTTCGGCTTTAGTGCTTTCATGAAATTGAGCAGCTACAGCGCCCTTTGATTTCCTATGTGCAAAGACAGAATAAAACATTGCACCAAATACAAGCACTGCGATCGCTACACAAATCCAGAAAATAAGCATGTGTAAATCATAAATATCACGACTGATTGAAGTTACACCTTCAGTCATGTTTAAGCCGTACTCAGCAAACACATTGGTTGACATTAGGCCAACTAAGGTACTTAAAAGAGTTGTTAATCTTTTCATAAATCCTCCAAATAAATATTAGTACTGTCAGTGCATTAATACATTTTCCGTATTAAAAACTGTGTCAGATGATACCCTATTTTTTAAAACCTTTATTCACAATATAGACAAAAAAAGCCTTTGGCTTGCGTCATTTTTTTATAAAAACTATATTTTCTTGACAAGATTAACAAGGTCTGTTTTAATACATACAGATAACATTACATCGAGTGAGGAGATTATAAAATGGCTATACCACAAACCGCAA
>JAPYOZ010000007.1:15444-17433 GCA_029941485.1 Gammaproteobacteria bacterium
AGATAACATTACATCGAGTGAGGAGATTATAAAATGGCTATACCACAAACCGCAAGAATGCAAGAAAACCTTAGCAAGACTGCCAAACTTAATGAGGTTGGAGTAGGGGCGCCTTTTACTTGGCTTAAACAAGGTGTTGGAGATTTGATGGCCGTTCCAGTGCTGTCTTTATTTAATGGTGCTTTATTCGCCATCATCACTTATGGTCTCTGGACTTATTTAGACGGCTCACAAACATTGCACGATGTGGCCGTACCTCTATTAGCGGTAATTGTTTTGCTATTAGGTCCTATTTCTGCCATGAGTCTCTACGATGCATCTAGACGAATTTCAAATGGAGAAAAACCAAGCATTGGCACTGTTGTTAGCGCTGCTTTTAAAACAAATGGCTCTTGTCCTTCTATTTTCCTTTCGGTTATCTTAGTTGTGCTTGCCATCGCATGGATGATGTTCTCACCGCTTATTTATGCCGTTTTTAATACTGGCTCTTTAAACATTGTTAATGAAAACCAAACCATTATTCAGGCGATTTTGGCCGAAATTACCAGTGGTAGCAACATGAATTTTGTGATTGCCTATTTTTCTTTTACGGCTGTTGTTGGTCTAATTTCATTTATGATCAGTTGGTTTTCCTTCCCAATGGTTCTGGATACGGATTGTGACCCATTCACCGCCACAGTAACCAGTCTAAGGGCGGCTATGGCCAATAAGCTTATTATGCTAATGTGGGTGCCAATGGTGGGTATTCTTGTACTGATAGGTTTAATGACTCCTTACTTTATTGGTCTTGTTGTTGTTATCCCTGTGTTGGCGCATGCCACTTGGCACGCTTACAAATCAATGATTGGAAAGCTTGGGTAATTCATGGTTTAGTTTTTCTTTGGTTTAAATTCAAAAGCCTTTTGTGTAGTTATACAAAAGGCTTTTTTATAAAACATTAAAATATTGCAGTTATTTATTCAAGCCATATTCAGTAGTTATGTTTAAAAAACTTGTACAATTTTCAATTGTTTTAGCGTTCATCGTCGTGATCTTAGGCGCTTACACCCGACTCGGGGATGCTGGGTTAGGCTGTCCAGATTGGCCTACTTGCTATGGTCAGCTAACCGTACCCGATGCCCAAGACGGAACAAAAATTGAAGGTTACGACCGCCCACTTGAGGTGGCCAAAGGCTGGAAAGAAATGGTGCATCGTTATGCCGCCTCAACGTTGGGTCTAGTTATTTTGATTATTTTCTTTTTGGCTTTAAAAGGAAAACCAAAACGCCGTCAGTCACTGGCACTACCTGGATTTAGTGCTTTATTTGTAATGTTACAAGGTGCTTTTGGCATGTGGACAGTGACATTGCTAGTACATCCCGGCATTGTGACCACCCATTTAATTGGAGGTTTTGTTACTACTGCTCTACTGATGTGGCTACTGCTGAACCAAGGCAGACAGTTCGTTACTTATCAGCACGTTTTAAAACGGCACAAATACTTACTCATTACTACTTTGGTGTTATTAAGCCTACAAATTGTCTTAGGCGGTTGGACCAGCACTAACTACGCGGCACTTTCTTGTGGAGAAGAGTTTCCAACTTGTTTAGGCTCTTGGTGGCCAAACATGGACTTTGCTAATGCTTTTACTTGGGGGCAATTAGGGGTGGATTATGAATACGGTGTATTGGAAAACCCGGCCCGTGCTGCCATACAAATGCTGCATCGAATTGGCGCCTTAATCGTAACGTTATCAATAGTAATCCTGATTTATTTATTTAGAAAATACGAACACCTTAAAGCAAGTTTAATACTGATTGGCGCCTTGTTGATTTCACAGGTAACGCTGGGAATTCTTAACGTCGTGTTGTCATTGCCAATACTGGTAGCGGTTTTACATAATGCCGTTGCTCTGTTATTATTACTAAGCGTTATTGGCCTCATACACAAAGTATTTCAAAAACCAACATAACCGTAAAGCAGTAACCCGAGGAGAAAATGGTGAAAAAT
>JAPYOZ010000007.1:17533-20703 GCA_029941485.1 Gammaproteobacteria bacterium
AAAAATAACTGCGGACAAATTAGAAAAACACGCAACTCATTCATTATGCTTGGTATCAGTATGCTTGTATTGGCGTATTTTTTATTAATCCCAGGTGCCGAACAATTAAGAGACTTGCAAGCACAAGTCAAACCTACTGTTTCTTTGTATTCAAATCCTAAACCATTGGGTGAAAAATTCCCATTGATTAATGATGAAGGTCAAATCATTAGCCTTGCTGAAGCAGTTAAAAACAAATGGGCAATTCTGTATTTTGGCTATACTTCATGTCCAGACGTATGTCCAACGGATTTGGCCACGCTCAACCAAACACTCAAATCAATGCAGTACGCTGACAAACTTCAGATTGTCTTTATCTCTGTCGATCCAAATCGTGACGTGGGAAGGCTTTCGGATTTTACTCAAAAATTTAATTCTAAATTTATAGGTCTTAGCGCCAAAGAAGAAGTGCTGAACAAGATGACCAAAATGCTGGGTGTTTACCATGAAGTATCACAAACAAAACAAAGGGCCACTAAAAACCATAGTAACCACAAAGCCATGAAAACGAATAATAACTATTTAATCAACCACACGGCTAGTTATTTATTGCTTAATCCAAAACTTGAACTAATAGGGTTGTTAACCAACCCACACTACGCTAAAAAAATGGCAAAAGCCTTGGACTTGATTATTGAAACGCTCGATTAAGGCAATACCGACTTAACCACTACAATTACTAAACCAATAAATACAATTGTCATGATTAAACCGACAATAATATAAGGCCAAGGCCCTTGTTTTTCAGTACGCTCAAAGTCTTTAATCAGATCTTCTTTCTTGCCCACGCCAATCATCGCTGACGTAACGGCTTTAAACACTTGCCCCAATCCTTTCATCTAAAATCCCCCCAATGGTAATAACAAATAATGATCGATCAACAATGCTATAAATAATAGCATTAAATAGTTGACTGAATATAGGAATGTTGCAAATGCGATTTTAGGGTCGTCAGGTCGAGTGTAAATTTTAATTGCATAAATCAGAAATATAACCCCTAACACTACTGCCGATATTAAATAAATAGCGCCGGACATGCCTGTTAAATAAGGCAAGAGTGTAACCAATAACAACAACACGGTATAAAGCAGTATTTGTACTCTAGTGTAGGGAATGCCGTGCGTAACTGGCAACATTGGTACGTCTACTTTTTTGTACTCTTCATAACGATAAATGGCCAGCGCCCAAAAATGGGGAGGTGTCCAAACAAAAACAATCAAAAAAAGCAACAAAGCATGGGCATGCACATCGCCAGTAATGGCAGCCCAACCAAGTACTGGTGGTGCGGCACCAGCGGCACCACCAATCACAATGTTTTGTGGGGTCGCACGTTTTAAATACATGGTATAAACCACGGCGTAACCGATTAATGAAATAAAAGTAAGTACGGTAGTGATTGTATTAACAAGGAAATACAAAATACTTAGTCCAACAATGCCTAAAAATAAACCCCAAACCAATGCTTGGTTGCGACTTACTTTTTGTTGTGGCAATGGTCGCTGATCGGTACGTGACATTTGCAGGTCGATCTTTTCATCAACAATATGATTAAATACTGCTGCAGAAGCGGATGCCAGGCCAATACCAATTGAGGCATTAAGCACCAACGCATAATCAGGTATATAAGGTACTGACAACAACATACCCACAACGGCTGTTAACAAAATAAGTGCAACTACTTTTAGTTTACACAGGCCTAATAAATCAGATAAAGCTGGCATTATAAGTCTCCGATTAACCGATGCGAGAGTACTTAAATAATCGCTTCAAGTCTTTAATAACACGTTTTATTTCTAAGTTTTGGGCTTTGTAATAAAGCATGATATTGCCGATTGGATCAATTAGAAACAATGTATTTTTTGGAAATTTAGCTAGTTTTTGGCTAAGCAAGTCGCTACTTTGCGCTATTAGTAATCCAGGTTCTTGCGTATTGGTACCGCCTTTAACTACGAGCATGCGTTGTATGCGACGCATGTCTTCGTTCATTAAGATACGAGTGGTCTCCATGTCTTTAATAACCTGAATGCATTCACTGTCACACTGGTTGGTAACGTATACCAGCGTCCAAACACCTTGAAGTGTGCCTGGTGTAGCGTCAGAGAAAACAATGTCTTGCTCTTGAGTGATGATAATCGGATCAACAAATTGGCCATAATTTACCGTGTTTTGAGTAAAGTAGCCTGGGTTCCAATAAAAAAATGCACTGCCAAGCACAATTGGCACAATAAACGAAGCTAACAATAACCACAATTCTTTTCTAGATTTCATAAAAAACTCTTTTTTGCAAAGCGCATAATGATACGCTTAAAGCGATAATAAATCAAAAGTTGAGTATTACAGTCTGACTTCTATGCCATTTTTTTGCATGGCCTCTTTAGCCTCAGCAACCGTGTACTCACCAAAGTGAAAAATACTGGCTGCCAATACTGCATCGGCACCGCCTTGCAACACGCCTTCGGATAAATGCTCAAGATTGCCCACACCACCAGAGGCGATTACCGGCACATCGACTGCATCGGACACCGCCCGAGTCAGGTCCAAATCAAAACCAGTTTTAACTCCGTCACAATCCATTGAAGTCAACAAAACCTCTCCTGCACCCTTGTCGCCTTGTGTCATTTTTACAGCCCACTCAACTGCGTCAATGCCGGTTGTATTACGACCGCCATGAGTAAAAATTTCCCATTTTAAAGGACTGTCAGAAACTTTTTTCGCATCAATGGCAATAACAATGCATTGTGAACCAAACCTTTCACACAATTGATTGATTAAATCAGGATTAGAAATTGCGGCCGAATTAACCGCCACCTTATCTGCACCGGCATTAAGCATAACACGCACGTCTTGTGCTTTGCGAATACCACCACCCACCGTTAATGGAATAAACACTTGCTCAGCAATGCTTTCAACCATGTGAATCGTTGTGTCTCGCCCTTCGTGCGAAGCAGTGATGTCTAAAAAAGTAATCTCATCAGCACCTTCATCGTCATAGCGTTTGGCTACTTCCACGGGGTCGCCCGCGTCTTTAATATTAACAAATTGCACGCCTTTGACCACACGGCCATCGCGCACATCAAGACAAGGGATAATTCGTTTGGCTAAACTCATGAATACATTTTACCGTATTTATA
>JAPYOZ010000007.1:20803-25427 GCA_029941485.1 Gammaproteobacteria bacterium
AAACTGCAATTGAAGCCCAGGCCCTACTTAGTAAAAATACTGGGTTGACTTTGATTATTGCCGCTAATTACGGTGGACAGTGGGACATTGCTCAGGCTGCCCAACAAATTGCTACTTTATCAGCAGAGGGTAAGCTTGATGCAAAAGACATTAATGTTGATACTTTTTCAAAATATTTGTCATTAGCCGGTGAGCAAAAAGTTGATTTATTAATTCGCACTAGCGGTGAATTAAGAATCAGTAATTTCTTATTGTGGGACATTGCCTATAGTGAACTTTACTTTACCGATACCCTCTGGCCCAACTTTGACAGTGTCGAGCTGGATAAAGCCATTGAGAGTTTTACCGATAGAGATCGTCGATTCGGAGCGCGCAAGGACAAAGCGTGTTAATACAAAGAATTGCCACTTCTCTCATTCTAGCGCCTTTATTTATTTGGGCCATTTTTAAAATGGATGGCGATGCATTCGCACAATTGCTGTTGGTTTTTATAGCGATAGGCGCTTGGGAGTTTTCTGTGCTCATTAAATTACAAAATATCGTTGCTCGATTAGTGCTGACCATTAGCGTTGTTGTTGTTGCTGTTTTTATTAGCCAAAACGCCTTGTTGGTACCCTGGGTGCTTTACGTTTCTGTCGGATGGTGGATGGTTAACTTGTATTGGATTTTAATCTATCCGCATAAAACCAATTTGTGGTTTAAGCCTATACCAGTACGCCTTGCTAGCAGTTTTTTATTACTAGTGCCCATGTGGATTGCGCTAATAACACTTCATCAACAACACGGTGCTGAGTGGTTTTTATTGCTCATACTTATAATTTGGGGGGCAGATTCAGGCGCTTACTTTACTGGCAAAGCTTTTGGCAGGCGCAAACTCTCGCCAAAGGTCAGCCCAGGTAAATCAATCGAGGGCGTGATTGGTGGCATTGGCTTTGCACTGGTCATAATGTTGTTATTTTTACAATATCAAAACATTGCTGCAAACCAGTACATCGGCTACTTATTATTAACCGTGTTGGTTTCAAGCGTGTCTGTACTGGGAGACCTATTTGAAAGCTTGTTTAAACGCGTTTCAAACATTAAAGACAGTGGGCAGCTGTTGCCGGGTCATGGCGGCGTTTTGGATCGCATTGATTCTTTGACCGCAGCTGCGCCTTTTTTTCTACTAGGGCTTAACCTATTATGAAGAACATCGCCTTGTTGGGCGCGACGGGCTCAATCGGTAAAAGCACCTTATCTGTGATTGATTTACACCGTGATCAGTTCAATGTTTTTGCGCTCAGTGCCAACACCAACTGGCAACAAATGGTCAAACTGTGCAACAAGTACCAGCCCAACTTTGCGGTTATGCGCGATGAAGCCTCTGCCTTGGAATTACAAAATGCTCTTGACAACGACACACAGGTTTTAAGTGGCGTTGAAGCGTTATGCAAAATTGCCGCTCACGAACAAACCGACTATGTCATGGCCGCCATTGTTGGTGCGGCGGGTATGGCTTCCTCACTAGCCGCTGCCAAAGCAGGCAAGCGCATTATGCTTGCTAACAAAGAATCATTGGTTTTAGCAGGTGACATCTTTATAGAAGCCGTCAAAAATTCTGGCGCTGAACTGATTCCTGTTGACTCGGAGCACAGTGCTATTTTTCAATGCCTACAAAGCGGCAAGTCTGGTTTGAGCAAAATTCAACTAACTGCTAGTGGTGGTCCGTTCTTACACACGCCCATTAGTGGGCTACAATCAATCACGCCTGATGAGGCCTGTGCTCATCCGAACTGGAGTATGGGCAGGAAAATCTCAGTTGATTCTGCCACCATGATGAACAAAGGCTTAGAGGTGATTGAAGCTTATTACTTGTTTGCACTTAAACCCGAACAAATTGATGTAGTGATACACCCACAAAGTATTGTCCACTCTTCGGTGTATTATGATGATGGCTCCACCCTATCACAACTCGGCAACCCAGACATGCGCAGCGTGATCTCTTATGCCATGGCCTACCCTAATCGTATTAGCGCTGGCGTAGCACCGCTCGACCTAGCCAATAATCCACCGCTAGAATTCTACACGCCCGATCTTGATAAGTTTGCCTGTCTAGGGCTGGCATTCGATGCGCTTAAACAAGGCGGAAGTGCAATGGGCACTATCAATGCTGCCAACGAAATTGCCGTTGATGCGTTTTTAAATCACCAGATTAAATTTTTAGACATTCCCAATATTATTGAAAAAACCCTTAGCCAGACACAACACACAACGCTCTGTGACCTAGATGCAATTATTGCTAATGACCAAAGTGCTCGTGAAATTGCCACACAAATCGTCAAACAACATGCTTAAACGTGCTTTATTCTTAATCGCCGCTTTAGGGTCTCTATACGTTGGCAATACATTGGCACATGGCGATAGCGCACTTGAACACTCTACCATTCACATTACTCGTTCACTAAATTATGACGCGCAAAAGGCCAACATTAACCCAAAAATTGTCGACACCATTATTCGTGTATTTTCATGGAAAATTGATTTTAACAAGGACTTAAAAAAAGGTGATCGTTTTATTATTGTTGGTAACAGTGGTGTTCACCCAAGTGCGCTTATTTATCTTGGTACAAATAAAAAAGTGGCTGTTTTTTCCTATACGGACAAACAAGGTCGAACAAATTATTACGATATTAATGGCAAATCGCTATACCCCTCTTTTTTGAAAGCACCACTAAAGTACGACCGAGTCAGTTCAAAATTTCAAAGAAAGCGCTTTCACCCTATTTTAAAAACTTGGAGACCGCACAGAGCGGTTGATTTTGCTGCAAAAAGAGGCACGCCTGTTTATTCAGTAGCCAGTGGCGTGATTCAGCATCGAAAAAGAATGGGGGCGCTGGGCAATGTTGTCTATATAAACCATGGCAGTAACTACACCAGTGTTTATGGGCACTTGTCCAAATTTGCTCGTGGTCTTAAGCCTTCGTTAAAGGTTAAAAAAGGTCAGATCATTGGTTACGTGGGTTCAACTGGGCGCTCAACTGGGCCACATCTGCATTACGAACTTCGATACAATGGCGTGCGTAAAAACCCATTAAAACACACGCTACCCAAACAAAAAAAAGTTCGTCGTGCAGATTTGTGGCGTTTTAAAAATAAAGCGCAAAAAATTCTGAACGGCTTACGCCTCTATTGATCTAAAAGCCAATCTTTCCAATTGCTGACTGAAAGGCTGCGCCAATAACCACTCTTTACGTGCTCGTCTTGATACTCTTGCGCACCCCTAACTTTATTCAAAATCGCGAAAGTCAATAATTCGTCAATGCGTTGTGTTTTTTTAGTGCCTGGCACTAGGGATTCATTCCTAATGACTGCAGCAATAAAAGCAGAATCTGCATTACTATGGGCTTTAAAAGACTCTTCAAATAAATTAAGCGCTAAAAACTCATTCTTTACAAAACCACCTTCACCGTCCAACAAATACAGGCCATAATCGTAAAGCGCAGGATCGTAACTTTGCTTAACCAATCTGATAAGAATCTCATTAGCCTTTCGTTCTAAAGGGGGATAACCCATTAAGTCATTACCATTACGAACCTGCTTGGAAGACTCGTACAACGCATCAATGTCTTTTAAATCAAAAGCACCTTTAAGCAACAAAGACTGTCCTCTTAAAACCACATCACGAGAGCCGATCTCGTTGCCAACTTGAATCAAACGTAAGGCACCGTCTGATAATGGCGAAGCAAGCACAGACTGAGCAATAAACAGAGTAATAATCAAAAAAGTGTTTATCATAGATTCATCTTTATTAACTACTTGATATTTTACCACCACACAGTTAATAAATAACCCGCACAATCGATTAAAATACAAACAACATAAAAACAAGGACATAGCGTGGAAACACTCTTTAAAACCTCACTAAGCCTACCGCTCATGCAAAAAGGCAAGGTACGGGATATCTACGATATTGACAATGAACGCATGTTGATTGTCACCACCGACCGTCTTAGTGCTTTTGATGTTGTGTTTGACGAACCCATTAGTCAAAAAGGTATTGTGCTAACCAGCATTGCCAACTTTTGGTTTGATAAAACTGAACACATCATCCCCAATCACCTTACCCATGAAAATCTTGACAGTGTTTTGCCTGCCAATGAGGCAAAATTAGTCAAAGGCAGGGCTGTTATTGTCAAAAAGCTCAAGCCTTTAGCAATAGAGGCAATTGTGCGTGGCTATCTGATTGGGTCTGGTTGGAAAGACTACCAAAAAACGGGTGCGGTGTGCGGTATCGCTCTAGAGAAGAAATTACAACTGGCGGAGAAACTGCCCGAAGTGATTTATACACCCTCTACTAAAGCAGACATTGGTGGACATGACATGAATGTTGATTTTGCGCAAACCGTTGAAATTTTAGGTGAAAGACTAGCAACTCAAGTCAAAGAGGTGAGCTTAAAGATCTACCAATTTGCTGCTGAATACGCTTTAGAACGAGGCATTATTATTGCTGACACTAAGTTTGAATTTGGTCTTGATGAAGACAATCAACTCACACTAATGGATGAAGTCTTAACACCAGATTCTTCGCGCTTTTGGTCGAAAGAAGACTACCAAGTAGGTACCAGCCCAAAAAGTTTTGATAAGC
>JAPYOZ010000008.1 GCA_029941485.1 Gammaproteobacteria bacterium
CACTTGAGGTTTTTGATCTTTTTTTGGCTTTGGATTACCTTGTGGCTTTTTATTTTTATTCTGGCCTTGGTTCTTATTTTGTCCTTGGTTTTGGTTTTGATTCCGGTTACGGTTTCTATTGCGATTTCGGTTACGGTTTCTATTGCGATTATTCTGATTGGTTCGTGGGTTGCTTGATTCTTTTTTCTTTGTAGAAAACAATGTAGATTTTATTTTTTCGAATAATGAAATCTCTTTTTTAGGTATGCGAGAATCTGGTCTATTCACATTAATAGCCGGTTCTTCAGATGTAGTAGTTAGACCATTTTCGGCGATGCTGTATTGTGGCTTTGATATACCTTGATAACTCTTATGTTCAGATTTCTTATCACCTTTTTGTTTATTGATGGTGAAATTAGGAAATTGCATATAAGGGTTAGGCAATAGAGTAATTTTTATTTCGTGTTTATTTTCTAATCTGGCGATGTCTTGACGTTTCTCATTGAGTAAGTAAGTTATAACATCAACACTGGATTGGATGGTTAGACGTGTGGTTTGTTTGGATGCATTGCAACCATCTTCTAGTTGTCTTAGGATGGTTAATGACAGTGTTGGAATGGTTGGTGTTGTGCCACTACCACTGCACTGAGGACATGCTCTTTCAACCGATTCAGTTACTGAACTCATTAAGCGTTGTCGCGACATTTCAAGCAATCCGAATTGTGAGATACTGCCAATTTGAATGCGCGCACGATCAGAGTTAGTGGCTTTCTCCATTTCTTTTTCAATGGATCTTCTGTGTTCCTCAGATGACATGTCGATAAAATCAATGACAACCAAGCCGCCAATGTCTCGAAGTTGTAATTGAATTGAGATTTCTTTGGCGGCTTCTAAATTAGTGTGATAGGCTGTTTCTTCAATATCAGAACCTTTAGTAGCACGGGCCGAGTTAATATCAATGGCTGTTAATGCTTCTGTTGTGTCAAAAACAATGGTTGCACCTGTGCGTAGAGAAACTTCACGATTAAACACACTTCTGACTTGAGCCTCAACACCCATGTGATTGAATAAAGAATGCTGAGAAACGTCGAAAAACTTAATGCGATCCAAATAATGAGGTAACACGAAACTAACAAATTCTTTGGCGTTTTGAAAGGTCTCTAAATCATCAATAATAACACTGTCTGTATCCTCCCTTAAATAGTCGCGCAGTGTACGAATAATAATATCACTTTCTTGATAAATTAAAAAAGGTGCCGAGCGTTTTTCTGACGCTGTATTAATCGAACTCCACAGTTCTGACAAGTAATCCACTTCCCACTGCAGTTCTTCTAAATTTTTTCCTGAACCTGCAGTACGAATAATCAAGCCTGAGTCTATCGGCATGGTTATTTGTTTAATAACATCCTTTAAAGATTGCCTGTCCGATGACGTGATTTGCCTAGATATACCATGACTTTTAGCATTGTTTGGTGTTAGTATCATGTAAGCACCAGCTAGGTTAATATAGGTACTTAGTGCTGCACCTTTATTGCCACGCTCTTCTTTTTCAACTTGGACAATGATTTCTTGTCCTTCTTTGAGAACATCAGAAATTGTGAGTTTATCGCCTTTGGCTTTAGTGTCTTTGTACAGGCTTTCAGCAACTTCTTTAAAAGGTAAAAAACCTTGCCTTTCTTTGCCGTAATCGACAAAAGCAGCTTCTAAAGATTGCTCGACGCGGGAGATTTTCCCTTTGTAAATATTGCCTTTATTTTTTTGATTAAGGCTGGTTTCTATATTGAGATCAGTGAGTTTTTTGTTTTTGACAATGGCAACTCGGATCTCTTCTTTGTGAGTTGCATTGATAAGAATGTGATTCATGGTTAAGTCCTAGTGTTAGTGGACTTTTTCCCGCACGTAGAGGTTCAACACTCGTGTGCTGAATTGAGATTAAAATGTGATTTAGCTGATTCATAAATGATTCAAAAAACCTATTCCTTATAGGGTTCTAACCCTTTTTTAATTTATTACCTAAGAGGCTAATAAATGATTGTGTTACTCTATGTGTGGCAAAAAAAAGCCCAAAATATTAATACAGTTTTTGTGGAGTTTTTTTTCTTTTATACACAAAAACATTTAAAAAATTCTTTTAGCTGATGTACTTAAACATCCAGTTTTGTGATTATAGCACAAAAACATTTCGTTGAGCGTTTACTGATTTAATGTTCGACCACCGTCAACGTTAATAATTTGCCCAGTAATGTAGGGCGAGTTGGCTAAAAATAAAACCGTATTAGCAATGTCACCTGCATCACCTTGCCTTTCTAATGCAATTTTACTTAGCATTTTATTTTTTTGATCTTCGGTAAGTTTTGCTTCATTTTCTGGCCAAATAATAGAACCAGGAGATACGCCACAAACACGAATATTGGGCGCTAATTCTTTAGCCAAGGTTTTTGTCATCATTGCAAGGCCGGCTTTAGAGATGTTATAAATCGAATGATTTTTAAGCGGGCGTTCAGCATGGACATCAACAATGTTAATAATACAGCCATTGTTTTTTAACAAGGTTGGTGCTAACGTTTGAGATAAGAAAAATGGAGCTATTAAATTAGTTGCCATGATTTGATTCCATGAATTTTGACTTGCTTCATTGATAGGTGTTGGGTAAAAAACTGAAGCATTGTTAACCAAAATATCTAAACTGTCTATGGCGTTGGCAAGTGTTTTAACAGCATCAAGGTTCGACAATTCTGCTTGCAGTGTGGTTGCTGAATTGCTACGTTTGTTGTTGAGTTGCTGTGCTAAGGCTAAAGCCTCTTGTTCGGAATGACGGTAATGAATAATAACGTTGTAGTTGTTTTCATGCAATGTTTGAGTGATTTGTGCACCAATACGTTGTGCACCACCGGTGATTAATGCTGTTTTCATATAAAATACTGACTCAATGAGCCTCGAAGAGATAATTAAAAATACTATTATACAAAAATCTGAGCCTATAGGTTTTGATGAATTTATGGATTTGGCTTTGTATTATCCAGCCAAAGGTTATTACAGCGCTGGTGCGCAAAAATTTGGCGAACAAGGGGATTTTGTTACCGCACCCGAAACTTCTGATTTATTTGGTTATTGCTTGGCACGACAGTGTGCCCAGATACTAAATAGTAAAAATGATATTTTGGAATTTGGTGCAGGTAGTGGTGTTCTGGCTAGCCAAATTTTATTTGAACTAGGGCGATTGGACAAGTTACCAAATAAATATTATATTTTAGAAGTGAGCGCTGAACTTAAGCACAGACAGAAGGAGATAATTAATAAAGTCTTGCCTGAATTAATGGATAGGGTGGTTTGGCTAGATACTTTGCCACGGAATTTTTCAGGCGTGGTAATTGCCAATGAAGTGCTTGATGCAATGCCAGCAAAGCGTTTGATTAAGAAAAAAAACCATTTTGTTGAATTGGGCGTTGGTTGTAAAGATGGTCAATTAGTATGGCAACCTTTTCAGCGTCCTTATGTTAGTCAAAAGGCGTTACTGCCTAAAGACGCTGCTACGGGTTATGTGACTGAAGTGAATGCTAGAGCCATGGCATGGGTAAATTCTTTATTTGAGACGATGAATCAAGGTTTGGTTTTATTGGTTGATTACGGTATGGGAAGGGATGAGTATTTTCACCCTCAGCGTGGCGAAGGCACATTGAGATGCTATTATCAGCACAAGGCCAGTGACGATCCTTTTGTACATGTGGGTCAACAAGACATCACCACTTCGGTTAATTTTTCCGATGTGGCAGATCAAGCAAAAAATAGTGGCTTTACAATTGCGGGTTACGCCACTCAAGCGATGTTTTTAATTTCATTAGGAATTGATGAATATTTATCCGTTGAAACCGATGAAAGCAAACGCATTGGGCTGGCACAGCAGATCAAACAATTAGTATTGCCAAGTGCGATGGGAGAAAGCTTTAAAGTCTTAGCATTGAGCAAAAATAGACAAGTAAAATTAAACGGGTTCAAAGAACAAGATTTAACGCATAAGTTGTAACTTTATTTAATAGAAAAGATTTTTAGATGGATATTTTTCAAACAATCATATTGGCACTGATTCAAGGACTAAGTGAGTTCTTGCCAATTTCCTCATCTGCACATTTGATCTTAGTGCCGAAAATAGTCAATTGGCCTGATCAAGGATTAGCATTCGATGTAGTGGTGCACTTAGGGACGCTAAGCGCCATTGTTTATTATTACCGTGAAGTCATTAAGCAATTAAGTGTTGATTTTTATTATTCAGTGATTAAGGTACAAAACATTGGTCAATCTAGACTTGCCTGGGGTGTTTTACTAGGTACTATTCCAGTGGGATTATCGGGCCTTTTTTTTAAGGATTTTATCGAATTTAATTTACGATCAATTGAAGTGATTGCTTATTCAACTTTATTGTTCGGTGTTTTATTAGGTTTCGCCAGTTGGCTAAACGCTAAAAACAACAAATCCAGAGAGTTACTCAATTGGACAGACGTGGCATTTGTTGGTGTTATGCAGGCTTTAGCGCTTATTCCAGGCACCTCTAGATCGGGAATAACCATCACTGCAGGGTTGTTGATAGGCTTGTCTCGGCAAATGTCTACTCAGTTTGCCTTTTTGTTGTCCATTCCAGTCATTGCATTGTCAGCAATATTGATGTTATTGGATTTGTATCATCAGCCTTATTTGGTTAATTGGCCGTTGCTAATTTTAGGCTTTTCCATATCGGCATTAAGTGCCTATTTCACCGTTGTTTTCTTTATTAAATTATTAGACACCATTGGGCTTATGCCGTTTGTTATTTATCGAATCATACTAGGGGTATTGTTATTAGTACTATAGTTCCACAGCCTATTTATCGTAAAGATTACCAGCCAAGTGAGTATTTAATTCATACGACTGAACTTAGTTTTGAATTGTTGAAAGATGAAACAATTGTTTCGTCAAAGGTAAATTATTATCAAAATCCAGTTTTAACTAGCAAATCAAATACTTTGTTTTTAAACGGTATTGGTTTAGAATTGATGTCTATTACGATTGATGGCATTGAACCTAATCACAAGGTGGTTAAAGGTGGTTTGGAGTTAAGCGATCTTTCAGATGAATTTGTTTTAGAAATTACCACACGCATTCATCCAGAAAAAAATACCAGCCTTAATGGCTTGTATCAATCAAGTGGTAATTTTTGTACCCAATGTGAGGCGCATGGGTTTAGGCAGATTACTTATTATTTAGACAGACCGGATGTATTAAGTGTATTTACCACACACATCAAGGCTGACCCTAAACACTATCCAATATTACTGAGTAATGGTAATTTGATTTCAAATAAATTAGGCGAGGTAACGTGGCACGATCCTAGCCTTAAACCTTGTTATTTGTTTGCTTTAGTGGCGGGTGATTTTGCCGTATTAGAAGATACTTACAGCACCATCAGTGGTAAGGAAGTTGCACTCAAGATTTATGTCGAACCACATAATATTGATAAAACTCAGTTTGCCATGGACTCACTTAAACGTTCGTTTGCTTGGGATGAGCAACGTTTTGGTCTTGAATACGATCTTGATATTTACATGATTGTAGCGGTTGATGATTTCAATATGGGGGCGATGGAAAATAAAGGCCTTAATATCTTTAACTCAACTTATGTGCTTGCCAATCCTAAAACTGCAACGGACAAGGATTTTATTAATATTGAAGCAGTGATTGGACATGAATATTTTCATAACTGGACGGGTAATCGAGTTACTTGCCAAGATTGGTTTCAACTAAGTTTAAAAGAAGGGCTAACTGTTTTTAGAGACCAAGAGTTTACGTCTGATTTACATTCTCGACCAATCAAGCGTATTGAAGATGTGAATGGCTTACGTACTTTTCAATTTGCCGAAGATTCGGGGCCAATGAGGCACCCAGTAAGGCCAGAGTCGTACATTGAAATGAATAACTTCTACACCTTTACCGTGTATGAGAAGGGTGCAGAAGTTATTCGCATGATTCATACTTTTTTAGGTGAAGAAGGCTTTCAAAAAGGCATGAAACTTTATTTTAAGCGCCATGATGGGCAAGCAGTAACGATTGATGATTTTGTGTCAGCGATGAGTGATGCCAATGATTTTGATTTTAAACCTTTCATGACTTGGTATTCGCAGCCAGGTACGCCTGAAGTTGAAGTAAACACTGAGTACGATGCCCAGCAAAAAACTTACAAAGCGACTTTTAAACAAGAGGGCGAGCACACTTACTATTTACCGATCCGCTATGGTTTGATGAATCAACAAGGTGAAGAGATCGAACAAGGTATTTTGGTGTTAGATCAAAATCAAAAAACGTTTGAATTTAAAGATATTCAAGATGAGCCCATTCCTTCTTGGTTGCGTGGTTTTTCAGCCCCTATTAAACTGACTTCAAATCTTAAGACTGAGCAAAAAATCTTTTTATGTGAGCATGATACTGATGCATTTAGTCGTTGGGATAATGCACAAGCGTTATGGTCATCATTAATACTTAATCCTGAGCAGATTGATGAAGGTGCGTTGTTTAGTGCTTTTGAAAATATTCTGACTAAAGAAACCGATAACGCGTTAATAAGTGAATTATTGACTCTGCCATCAGAGCGACTGATTCATTTGCAAATGGATGAGATTAATATTATTGAGGCCAGACAAAAACGAGAAGCGGTTATTGATAAAATCGTTCAGCGTTTCAAGCCTGTCTTACTTGGTATTTATAATAGGTTGAATACTGCTGATGTGTTTGAACTCACACCAGAGGCGGTAGGTGCTCGATCATTAAAGAATATCTGTTTGTCTTATTTGGTTAAAGCAGGTGAATTTGAGCTGGCCTATCATCAGTTTGAATCAGCCAGTTGCATGAGTGATCGTCTGGCTGCTTTTAATGCTTTATTGTCAGTTGATAATTCGTATCAGGATCAGGTGATTCAACAAATGTTTGCACTTTATCAAAATGATGTTCAAGTAATGGATAAGTGGTTTGCTGCTCAAGCATTAGCACCTGGAAATGGTGTGGATGAGATTAAGCAACTAATGCGGCATGCGTTATTTTCATTTAACACACCGAATCGATTGCGTAGTGTTATTGGCAGTTTTGCCAGTAATTTTATTCAGTTTCACAATCAGCAAGGTTATGAATTACTCACCGAGGTGATTATTAAGCTCAACACTTCTAACCCGCAAATTGGTGCACGATTGGTGAGTGTTTATAACCATTGGAGGCGATACACGCCTGAATTACGAGATTTGCAAAAGCAACAATTAGAAGCTATTTTATCTACTGAAGATTTATCCAATGATATTTTTGAAATTGTTCAGGCAGCGTTAAAGTGACAATACAAGATTTGAGTCAGTTACTTATCAATAAATCATTTACTATTTCGGTAGCAGAGTCTTGTACAGGTGGTAACTTGTCTGCTTTGTTAACTAGCATTTCTGGTTCGTCCGTCTATTTTGATCGAGGTTATATTACTTACAGTAATCAGGCAAAAGTAGACATGCTCAATGTGCAAACAGCATCACTGAAGAGTTTTGGTGCAGTAAGCGAACAAATTGCCACGGAAATGGTTAAAGGCGTTATGAAAAATTCCAACAGTGATATCGGTGTGTCTGTTACTGGTATTGCCGGACCAACGGGTGGTACAAAAAACAAGCCTGTAGGCATGGTTTGTTTTGGTTTTTGCATACAAGATAAATGCTTTAGCATCACTCAAAATTTTAAAGGAAATCGAGAAACTGTGGTGGCCAGTAGTGTTGATTTTGTTATACAGACTTTAGTCGATGAACTATCCGCATAAATTTAGTGTTGCGCCAATGATGGATTGGACCGATAGACATTGTCGATATTTTTATCGCTTAATTTCTAAACATACGCAACTCTATACCGAGATGATTACCAGTAAGGCTATTTTACACGGTGATAAAAAGCGCCTACTAGACTACCATAAAGATGAGCACCCGCTGGTATTGCAGCTGGGCGGTAGTGACCCAAGCGAGATGGCACAGTGTGCTAAAATTGCCCAGGACTGGGGTTACGACGAAGTCAATATTAATGCTGGCTGTCCATCAGATAGAGTGCAATCCGGAAGTTTCGGCGCTTGTTTGATGAACGCGCCACAAGTAGTGGCGCAGTGTGTCGATGCGATGAAGCAAGTAAGTGATGTCCCTATCACAGTAAAGTCTCGTATTGGTGTTGATAATATGGAAAGTTACGAAGAATTGACTCATTTTATTACTACCGTGAAAGAAGCAGGGTGTGGTGTTTTTATTATTCATGCGAGAAAGGCTTGGTTAAAAGGCTTGAGTCCAAAACAAAATCGCACGGTTCCACCGCTTAATTACGATTGGGTGTATCGACTTAAGAAAGATTTTCCAGATTTAAACATAGGTATAAATGGTGGAATTCTAAATCTAGAAGAGGTGCAAAATCATTTACAGAAAGTAGACAGTGTAATGCTGGGTAGGACGATTTACCATCAACCTTATTTATTAAGCAATGTGGATGAAAAAATTTATGACCAATCATCCTCAATTGTAAGTCGCGAACAAGTATTATTAAGTTTTATTGATTACATGAAAGTACAGCATCAACAAGGCGTACCTATTCGAACAATGACAAGGCACATTTTAGGCTTGTATCATGGGCAGAAAAATGCCAAAAAATTTAAACGCTTATTGAGCGGATCCAGTGTTGAATTAGACCACTTGTATGAATGGTTGAGTTTTATAGAAACGAAGTTAGATTAAGATTATGGCTGATGAATGGATTGTTAGTATTGATATTGGCTCAAGCAAAATAGCGGTTGTAGTTGCCGAGGAAAAATTAGATCGATTGCATGTTATAGGCTACACTCAGGCTAATTCGTCGGGCGTTGAAAAAGGCTTGATTACCAATCCAGATTTGGTTTCTTCAGTGATTAAAAAAATTATAAACAAAGTTGGTGAAAGTTGCGATAAAAACCTTGACAATTCTAATGCCAGCATTAATATTTCTGACAATCGTTTAACCGTTACTAATCACAGTTCTCGCGTACTTACTAAAGGCAGTGGCAAGATTACCCAAAAAAAAATGAGTGAAGCCATAGAGACTTCTTCTGCCGTTCTAGGTATAGCTAATAATGAAGTACTTCATAGTGTTGTTAATAATTTTATTATCAATGAGGATACACCCGATAGTTTGATTACTAATCAACCAATTGGAATGCAAGCGCGAACAATAAGAGCAAATATGCACATTGTAAGTGTTGCTGAGCGCAATGTTGACAGTGTCATACAAAGTGTTTCCAATAGTGGTTTAGGAGTGGCACAAGTTGTTCTAGATTCAATGGCTATTAGCGAGGCATACATAACTGAAGAAGAGAAAGAGGATGGCGTTTGTTTGGTTGATATTGGCGCTGGAGTAACTAATTTTTCCATTTTTAAAAATGGAGGAATTACCCATAGTGCCGTTATTCAATTAGGCGGTGAAAATATTACCAAAGACATTGTTTATGCATTTGGTACCTCATTTGAAGAAGCAGAAGATTTAAAAATTAAACACGGTCATGTTAAAAACAATTTATTAACAGAAGAAAAATTGATACAATTTTCTCAAGGACCTAACTCCCAAGAATGTTATTTATCAAATTACGATTTAATAGAGGCAATCAAAAAGTCGTATCTAAAGTTGTTTGCTTCTGTTAAAAAAGACATTAATAAGCAGGCAAAGTGTCGATTAAAGGCGGGTTTTGTTTTAACGGGCGGTGCATCAAAAATACCAGGCTGTGCTGAATTTTTTATGAAGTCATCAAGAACAAAGACAAAGTTAGGTCGGGTAAATGAACAGAAAATTACTGGCAATGTAAATATGATTTCCGATTCAACTTATGCATCAGCACTGGGCTTATTATTGTATGAGGCTGATGAATCTCATTTAGAAGTGGTACAATCACAAGAAAATTTGGGAATTTCAAGGTGGATTAAAGGTAAATTAAAGCTAGGTGAGTTTTAAATCGATGATTAAGCAAAGAACAATTAAAAAAACAGTTAAAGCACGTGGTATTGGTATTCATAGTGGTAGCATTGTTAACATGACACTTGTCCCTGCAGAAATTGACCATGGTGTGGTGTTTAGACGTATGGACGTGGGTGGTAAATTGGTACGAGCGCACAATGCTTTTGTTAATGAAGTGGTACTTTCTACTGGACTTGAAAATCAGGGAGTTAAAGTGTCAACGGTTGAACATTTGATGAGTGCATTTTCAGCGTTAGGTATTGACAATGTTTTGGTTGAGCTGGATTCGTTCGAAGTGCCAATTATGGACGGCTCTTCTGCACCGTTTATTTTTTTGGTGCAATCTGCAGGTATTGAAGAGCAGGACGCGCATAAGAAGTTTTTTGTTATTCATGAAGTAGTAAAGGTTAAAAATGATGATGGTTGGGCTCAAGTCTCCCCCTATGAGGGATTTAAAGTAACACTTGAAATTGATTTTGATCATAAAAAAGTAAAAGAAAGTGGTCAAAAACTTAGTATTGACTTTGCGCAACAATCTTATTTAAAAGAGATTTCGCGCGCCAGAACCTTCGGCTATATGAAAGACGTTGAGACGATGCAAAGACAAAATCTGGCACTTGGTGCGAGTATGGATAATGCCATTGCTTTGAGTGATGACGATGTTTTAAATGAAGATGGTATGCGCTATCAAAATGAATTCGTCAAACACAAGATATTAGACATTGTAGGCGATATGTATTTATTAGGCTCTAACTTAATTGGTCATTATGAAGGCTACAAGACTGGACACTTGTTAAATGATCAGCTACTTTCGGCCATTCTTGAAAGACCAGACACATGGTCAATCGAGACCTTTGAGTCTGAAGATTCACCCATCCAATTCTACTCTGAAGATTGGCAAAATTCCTTATAAACAGTAATTTTCCCTAAGTGCTCCTTAGGTATAATTAATAAGTTTTTTATTCTTGAAATAAGCAATGAAGTTAAATGGCGCTCAAATATTGGTAAAAAGCCTTAAGAACGAGAGTGTGGAGCATATCTTTGGATATCCTGGTGGTGCCGTGTTGCATATTTATGATGCATTGGATGCACAGAATGATATTATGCACATTCTTGTTCGTCATGAACAAGGTGCAGCTCATGCCGCAGATGGTTATGCCAGAGCAAGTGGTAAAGTTGGTGTTGTGTTGGTGACTTCAGGTCCAGGCATTACTAATGCAGTTACAGGTATTGCAACGGCCTATATGGATTCTATTCCAATGGTGGTTATATCGGGGCAAGTACCTTCACCACTGATTGGCAACGATGCTTTTCAAGAGGTTGATGCAGTAGGCATTACTCGTTCTTGTGTAAAGCATAATTTTTTAATCAAAGACATTGATCAAATTGCTTCTACCGTGAAAAAAGCATTTCACATTGCCAGTACTGGTCGCCCTGGCCCAGTCTTAATTGACATTCCAAAAGACATTACCATTGCACAAACTCAGGAGCCAACTTACAGTGGTGTGGTTGATATGCGTTCATACCAACCGATTGTTGATGGTGAGCCAGAGCAAATTACCAGAGCGGCTGAGCTAATTTTATCGTCAAAACAGCCTATTATTTATGCAGGCGGTGGTTGCGTGATTGGTAATGCAGATCAAGAGCTTAGAGAATTTACCCGTCAATTGAATTTTCCAATTACTCAAACATTAATGGGTTTGGGTGCTTATCCGGCGAATGATGAGTTATTTTTAGGCATGTTAGGCATGCACGGTACCTATGAGGCTAATATGTCAATGCACGATTCAGATTGTGTGATTGCAGTCGGTGCAAGATTTGACGATCGAATTACTGCAAATATAGATAAGTTCTGCCCAACGGCAAAGATTATTCACATTGACATTGACCCTTCATCCATTGGTAAAAATGTTGCTGTGGATGTAGCAATTGTGGGCGAAGTAAAATCTGTTTTGCAAGATCTAATTACGGCTTTAAAAGACAAGAAAACAGCCGATATTTCCACTTGGTGGTCTCAAATTAAACAGTGGCGTAGTGTTGATTCATTGGCTTATCAAACCAAAGAAGGTGTAATCAAACCTCAAACCGTAATTGAAACTTTGTATGAGGTTACTAACGGTAAAGCTATTGTTACCTCCGACGTGGGTCAGCACCAGATGTGGGCAGCGCAGTATTATCATTTTGATGAGCCACGCCGTTGGATTAATTCCGGCGGTCTGGGTACAATGGGTTTTGGTTTGCCCGCAGCAATGGGTGCTAAATTGGCCAAACCTGAAATGGATGTCGCTTGTGTAACCGGCGAAGGTAGTATTCAAATGATGACTCAAGAGTTGTCAACCATGTTGCAATACAATACTCCGGTAAAAATTATTAATTTGAACAACGGCTATTTAGGCATGGTTCGCCAGTGGCAAGAATTCTTCTACGAAAAACGCTATGCTATGTCATACATGGAGGCTTTACCTGATTTTGTCAAATTAGCAGAAAGTTATGGTCATATTGGTATTAAAGTGGAAAAATCAGCTGATTTGAAAGACGCGATGATTGAAGCCTTTAAACAGAAAGACCGTACTGTATTTTTGGACATTATCACCGATCCTAATGAAAACGTATTCCCAATGATTCCATCGGGTGCAGGACACAATGAAATGTTGTTGGCGGGGCGCGATGAAATGGCTTCAATTAATGACGAGGGGCTTAATCTAGTATAATCATGAGACACATTATTTCAGTATTGTTAGAAAATGAAGCTGGCGCTTTATCTAGGGTGGCAGGGTTGTTCTCGGCTAGAGGATTTAATATTGAATCACTGACTGTTGCAGCAACAAACGATTTAACACTATCACGCATGACTATTGTGAGTGTGGGGAATGATAATATTATTGAACAGATTGTTAAACAACTATATAAGCTAATTGACGTGGTTAAGGTGACAGACCTGACAGCAACAGAACACATTGAGCGCGAATTGTTATTGGTTAAGATTGATGTCAATCAAAACACCCAAGCGGACATTGATAAGAAAATTGATGAATTTTCAGCCAAAATTGTTGATGTGTCAGAAGACACCTACATCATTGAGCTGGCAGGACAAAGTAAAAAAATTAATGATTTTTTAGATTCACTTGGTGCATTTAAAATTTTAGAGGTTTCTAGAACAGGCGTTACCGGCGTTTGTCAGAGAAGGGAAAGTTAAATAATAAAGTATATTAAGTGCGTTAAATACAAAGGAAAAAAATGAATAGATATTACGATAAAGATGCAGATTTAAACATTATTAAAGGCATGAAAGTTGCAATTATTGGGTATGGTTCACAAGGTCATGCTCAAGCAAATAACTTACAAGATTCTGGTGTAGAAGTTGTAGTTGGATTGCGAGATGGTTCTGCCAGTGCACAAAAAGCAACAGGTGCTGGTTTGAGCGTTAAGTCAGTCGAAGACGCAACCGCATGGGCGGATCTAGTGATGATTTTGGCGCCCGATGAATTTCAAGCTAAAATTTATACCGATAATATCGAGCCAAACCTTAAAGAGGGCGCAACACTGGCTTTTTCACATGGTTTAAATATTCATTATGAAATGATTACCCCAAGAGCAGATCTTAATGTCATTATGATTGCTCCTAAGGCGCCAGGTCACACAGTGCGTTCAGAATTTGAAAAAGGTGGTGGTATTCCTGATTTAATCGCTGTACAACAAGATGTATCTGGCACAGCAAAAGACATTGCATTATCTTATGCGTCAGCAATCGGTGGTGGTCGTACAGGTATTTTGGAAACTTCGTTTAGAGAAGAAACAGAAACAGATTTATTTGGTGAGCAAGTCGTTTTATGTGGTGGTACAACAGCTTTAGTTCAAGCGGGTTTTGAAACTCTAGTAGAAGCAGGTTACGAGCCAGAGATGGCGTATTTTGAGTGTTTACACGAGCTGAAGCTAATTGTTGATTTAATGTATGAAGGCGGTATTGCTAACATGCGTTATTCAATTTCAAACACGGCAGAATACGGTGATGTGACTCGTGGGCCACGTATTGTAACTGATGAAACTAAAGCGGAAATGAAGAAAATTTTGGGCGAAATCCAAGATGGTTCATTTGCTAAAGAGTTTGTGGCTAATGTTGGTGATTTACCAGCACGTCGTGAAGTTCAGCGTCAGCACAAAATTGAGCAAGTGGGTGAATCGCTACGATCAATGATGCCTTGGATTAACAAGATTGTCGATCAGAGTAAAAACTAAAAAAACTTTTAAAACGCCCAACTTAGTTGGGCGTTTTAATTTATAAAGCGCTATAATCGCAACATGATAAGTCAAAAAGTAAAAAGCACTCCTCATGGGGTTACTAAAAAAAGAGGGGTTTATTTGTTGCCAAATGTCTTGACAACGTTTGGTTTGTTTTCCGGCTTCTTTGCTATTATTCTTGCAACCAAAGGTCAGTATGCGGATGCTGCCGTTGCTATTTTTGTCGCCATGCTGTTTGATGGCTTGGATGGCCGTGTCGCACGTCTTACCAATACTCAAAGTTCGTTTGGTGAGCAATATGATTCAATGGCAGACATGCTTTCATTTTGTGTTGCGCCAGCACTGTTGATGTATTTTTGGCAATTTTCTGATTTGGGTAAAATTGGCTGGCTAGGGGCTTTTGTTTACACGGCTGCTGGTGCTCTACGTTTGGCTCGGTTTAATGCCCAGATTAATGTTCAAGACAAGCGTTATTTTCAGGGCTTACCTTCGCCAGCAGCAGCAGCATTGATTGCCGGCATGGTTTGGGCTAAGCAAAATATTGGCGTCACTGATTATGATCAATACTTAACGCTAGTCAGTTGGATTATTTTGGTGGGTGCTGGTGTACTAATGGTGAGCAATGTTCGTTATTACAGTTTTAAAGAAATTAACTTAAAAGGCAGGTCCTCTTTTAAATTGTTGTTGATTGCTACATTAATTATTATTGTGATAACACTATGGCCCAGTGCAATTTTATTTATTTTCTTTTTTATTTATGCATTATCAGGTTTGATTATGACCATGATTGAAGTGAGGAAAAAACGACAATTTAAAAAACGAGTAAAAAAGGCTTAATATTGCTTTATAATTCGCACTATGAGTCAACAAGTTACAATTTATGCGTTTCCACAAGGCAATCTCTTAGTCTTAAAACGATTATTGCCGTAAGGCAAATTAACTCTCGCACGATTGAAAAGTCTTGCACCTCAAAACTTAAACATAACAACATAAAAAAACACAGGAGGCTTGATGCCTGACAAACTAATTATTTTTGATACAACACTTCGCGATGGTGAACAATCACCTGGTGCGTCAATGACTAAAGACGAAAAAGTACGCATCGCTAAAGTATTAGAAAAAATGAAGATTGATGTGATTGAGGCAGGTTTTGCCATTGCATCAGTGGGTGACTTTGAAGCGGTGCAAGCCGTGGCTAATGCCGTTAAAGATTCAACCATTTGTTCACTTGCTAGGGCACTTGATAAAGACATTGATCGTGCAGGTGAGGCATTAAAAGGCGCTAATTCAGCCCGTATTCATACGTTTATTGCTACCAGTGATATTCACATGAAAATGAAGTTAAATATGACACCTGATCAAGTGGTTGAACAAGCAGTTAGATCAGTTAAACGTGCTAGGCAATATACCGACAATGTGGAATTTTCACCAGAAGATGCAGGCAGATCTGATGAAGATTTTCTTTGTCGTGTTATTGAAGCGACAATTGACGCAGGCGCAACGACAATTAATATTCCCGATACAGTAGGTTACAACATACCGCATCAGTTTGGCGCAACAATGAAATCATTAATTGAGCGCATTCCAAATTCAGATAAGGCGATTTTCTCAGCGCATTGTCATAACGACTTAGGCCTTGCTGTTGCAAATTCCTTGTCTGCTGTGTTGAATGGCGCACGTCAAGTTGAATGTACGATTAATGGTTTGGGCGAACGTGCTGGTAATACTTCGCTAGAAGAATTAGTAATGGCGGTGAGAACACGACAAGATGTGTTTGACTGCGATACCGATATTGATACCACTCATATTTTAGCGGCGTCACGTCTAGTTTCTAGTGTGACTGGTTTTATCGTGCAACCTAATAAAGCAATTGTTGGTGCCAATGCTTTTGCTCATGAAGCAGGTATTCATCAAGATGGTGTTTTAAAACATCGTGAAACTTATGAAATTATGCGTGCAGAGGATGTTGGTTGGAATGCTAATAAGTTGGTCATGGGTAAGCACTCAGGCCGTAATGCCTTTAAAGTGAGACTAACCGAGCTCGGCGTAGAGTTTGATTCTGAAGAAAGCCTCAATGATGCTTTTAGACGATTTAAAGAATTGGCCGATAAAAAGCACGAAATTTTTGATGAAGATCTACAAGCTTTGGTATCAGAAACACAAACTGAAGCGAGTGAATCAATCAAATTGGTGTCTTTAAAAGTTTGCACTGAAACGGGTGAAGAAAATACCGCAACGGTTGTTTTGTCTGTTGATGACAAGGAACAAACCGCTACTGCAAAAACCTCAGGTGCAGTGGATGCTACTTTTAGTGCTATTAGTTCATTGGTGGATTTTGAGATAAACCTTCAATTGTATTCAGTCTCTAACGTAACCCAAGGCACAGATGCATTGGGTGAAGTTAACGTACGTTTGGAGCATGATGGCCGTATTATTAATGGTCAAGGTGCTGATACAGATATTATTACTGCCAGTGCCAAAGCCTATATTCATGGTTTGAATAAAATCATGGCAGCAACCGACAGAGCGCATCCTCAAGTATGAATGAAGCATTAAGATCTCGTTATTTAGAAGTATTGGATGTTCCTGAGTTTTTGCGTACTCAAGCCGGAGCTGAAGATTTTAGTCTTCAAAAAATTAACACACAGTGCTTGGTGGTTGAAGTTCAAAATTCACGTTCGTTTTGTCAAACGGGAAAATATCAAGATTTCTTATTTAAAATGCTCAGTGCAATCGGCCTTAATCAAGTTGATATTAAATGCGTTAGTATTAATGCCGACGACTTGACTCGTACGCTTGGTCAGTACAACGCTAAAGCAGTGCTACTCATGGGTAAAGGTTTAACTTCTTCCTCATCAAAGCATTTTGTTATGCATCATCCTAGTGAAATTTTAATGAATGAACGGCTCAAGCGTGAAGCTTGGGAAGTACTTAAAAATATTAAAGCATGTCTAAAGTAGATTACACACTAGAAGGCTACAATCGTCCAAAACTCACCACACCTAATGGCGAGAGTAAATTACTCATGCATTCTTGTTGCGCACCCTGTGCCGGTGAGATTATGGAAGCTTTAGCTGCTTCAAACATCGATACAACCATCTTTTTTTACAACCCAAACATTCATCCAAAAGAAGAATACGAACTGCGTAAAGAAGAGAACATAAGATTTGCACAAAAACTTGGTATGGATTTTGTTGATGCGGATTACGATCAAGATAATTGGTTTGATCGTACCAAAGGGCAAGAAGACGAGCCAGAGCGTGGTGAGCGTTGTACTACTTGTTTTGATATGCGTTTTGAAGTTACTGCACAGTATGCCAAAGAGAATAATTTTGATTTGATTTCTTCAACATTGGGCATTTCACGTTGGAAAGACATGAATCAAATTAATGGTTGCGGTGCTCGTGCTACTGATTCTTATGAAGGGGTTTCTTATTGGGATTTTAATTGGCGCAAGCAAGGTGGCTCATCCAGAATGTTAGAACTTTCTAAGCGTGAAGAGTTCTACCAACAAGAGTACTGTGGTTGTGTTTACTCGTTAAGAGATACCAATCGTTGGCGCGTGTCCAAAGGCCGTGAAAAAGTTGAACGTGGGGTTAAATTTTATCAAGAAGCCAAGTTTAAATTAGCCCAGCAAAAATAACAATAATGCTTTTTGTGCGTGTAGGCGATTTTCGGCTGCATCCCATACTAGACTTTGTTTGCCATCAATCACATTGGCACTCACTTCTTCACCACGGTGAGCCGGCAAACAATGCATAAACATTGCTTCTGATTTAGCATTTACCATTAATTTAGTATTTACTTGGAAGTCTTTAAAAGCCAATTCACGTTTTTTCTGTTCGTCTTCTTGACCCATACTGGCCCAAACATCAGTTACTATTAAATCAGCTTCTTGACAGGCGGTTTGCGCATCGTTGTGTAAATTAATGCAATCGGCGTATTTATCTACAAAACTTTGTTTTGGTTCGTATCCTTTAGGTGTCGCAATATTAAGTGTAAAACCAAAGACTTTAGCTGCTTGCATGTAAGTATGGCACATATTATTACCATCGCCAATCCAAGCAACAGTCTTTCCTTTGATTGGACCACTGTGTTCCTGATAGGTCATCATATCGGCCAATAACTGACAAGGATGTGATTCGTCTGATAAAGCGTTAATAATAGGTACTGATGAGTGTTGGGCAAATGTATTAATGTCATCGTGGGATGACACACGCATCATTACAGCATCCACCATTGAGCTGATTACAATAGCACTGTCAACAATAGGTTCGCCACGACCTAGCTGAATATCCCTGTCTGATAGAAATAGAGCGTGCCCACCAAGTTGCGTCATTCCTGCTTCAAACGAAACACGAGTACGCGTGGATGATTTATCAAAAATCATGGCCAAGGTTTTATTTTTCAAGGCATTAGAAATCTCACCAGCCTTATGCTGTTTTTTTAAGGTAATGGCTTGATCAATGATTTGTTGTAAATCATCATTAGCTAAGTCATCTAGATTGATAAAGTGTTTTGTCATGTTGATATCTCCGTTTATACGGTATCGATTAGCTCACAGACTGTGTTGATAATACTATCAGCCTCGGCTTTGTTAATAATTAATGGTGGTAACAAACGAATTGATTGCCCTGTAATATTAAGTAGTAGTTTTTTATCAAGGGCTGCCTTTAATAAACTTGAACAATCTTGGTTAAGTTCAATGGCTAGCATTAATCCCTTACTACGTATTTCCACCACTTTGTCTGAATTCATTAGCTTTGATTTAAAGCCAGATACTAGATATTCACCCATTTGTATGGTGTTGTTAAGAATGTCGTTTTTTTCAATAACCTCAAGCACTGTTAGCGCTGTTTTGCATGCCAGTGGATTACCACCAAAAGTGGAGCCATGTGAACCGGGCTGAAACAAGGTAGCTGCTTTACCTTTAGCCAAGCAAGCGCCAATTGGCATACCATTACCCAGGCCTTTGGCTAGGGTTAAAATATCAGGAGTGATGTTGTTATACTCGTGAGCAAATAATTTTCCAGTACGGCCAATGCCTGTTTGCACTTCATCAAGTATTAGCAGCCAATTATTAGCCTGGCAAATCGTCTGTACTTGATTTAGATAATCCTCTTTAGGAATAATCACACCGCTTTCACCTTGAATAGGTTCCAACATAATAGCCACAATATTGGCATTATTTACATGTGCCGTAATAGCATCAACATCATTAAAGTCAATGTGAATAAACTCACTGACCAGTGGTGCAAATCCAGATTGTACCTTTGGGTTGCCAGTAGCGGATAAAGTTGCCATGGTACGACCATGGAAACTTTGATTGGCAGTTAAAATAATTGGATTGTTAATGTGATTAGCATGAGCGTGCAAACGTGCAATTTTAATTGCCGCTTCGTTAGCCTCTGCACCCGAATTGCCAAAAAATACAGCATCCATCTTAGCCAATTTACACAGTTTTTTTGCTAAAGTTTCTTGGTGTTCTATGTGGTACCAATTACTGGTATGGATTACTTTTTGCGCTTGTGATTGAATAGCGCGTGATATTTCTGGATGAGAATGCCCAAGCCCAGTAACTCCTACACCACAAAGTGCATCCAGATATTGATTTCCTTTAGTATCCGTCAGGTAGCAACCTTTACCTTTAACAAAGGTAACTTCAAGCGGTGCATAATTTGACATTAAATAAGACATAATTTTTTAGTGTGTTTTTAAATTGGCCACTAAACAAAAAAGCCCCAAACGGGGCTTTTATTACCAATCAGAATTCTGATTATGATTGGTATTGTAAAGGCGGTGCCATTTGGTTATCAATTTCAGCTAACTCTTTTTTGTAGCCTTCATAGAAAGAACCTGCTGGTGGATTAACCCACTCTTCATATGAAAAACCGTTTTCATCTGTATGAGTTTTAAAAGTATTTTGTAGTGCGATTCTTTTTGCGCTTAATTCATTGGATTCTTGACTAACTGCGTCCATTTTTATCTCCTAAATGTGGAATAAGTAAAACATTAATTATAACCGTAAAATAGGTCTTGTGGGGCATATTATTTACTCAAAATAACAATAAATACTTAATACTTATAAAGTATTTATGCCACAATATAAGTGGATATTTTATAACTAGATAAGGAGCGCTTATGCAATTAAATATTTCTGGTCATCATCTCGATATCACTGAGGCAATCAAGCAACACTCTACTGAAAAACTCTCTAAAATCAAACATCACTTCGATCATTTAATTAATATTAATATGATTTTAGGTGTAGAAAAAGACATTCAAAAAGCCGAAGCAACGATCCATATTAGTGGGGCAGATTTATTTGCAAAAGCTGAAAGTAACAATTTATACGTTTCTATTGATCAAATGGTCAATAAATTAGACGCACAAATTAGAAGACACAAGGAAAAACTAAACAACCATAGAAAGAGTTAGACGTTAGTTTAGTTGACGCAGGTTAGGGAGTTATCCTCTGCGTTGCTTAAAAGGAGTAACAGTTAATGTCAGAAGTTGAAAACACTTCTTTCGAAGATTGCCTTCAAAGACTCATGAGTTCTTTGAAGGCATCTTTGTATGAGGAAGCCACCTCTCAACTTTCCGGTCTTCATCCGGCTGAAATCGCTCGTCTGTTAGAAGCCGTTCCTCCAAAAGAAAGGAGTAAGCTCTGGCAGGGTATTGATTCTTCTACTCAAGGATATATTCTTAAGGAGCTTAGTGAAGACGTCCAAGAGCAATTACTAATTAAAATGGACGTTAGTTCGATTGTGAAAGCTACTGAAGGCCTTGATATGGACGACTTGGCAGACATCGTACCTAATTTGCCAGAATCAGCATTACACAACTTATTACTTACTTTGGATCACAAGCACAGAGACCATCTAAAGAAAGTTTTGTCCTATCCTGAGGACTCTGCCGGTGGGCTCATGAACATTGATATTATCACCGTTCGCAATAATGTCAATGTACGCACTGTGATTCGTTATTTGAGATTATTAAAAAAAATGCCAATCGATACCGATCAGGTATTTGTGGTGGATAGGTCTTATAAGTATTTAGGCGCTATTCATATTTCTACTTTGTTAACCAATGAAGCCGAACAAAACATAGATCCGTTAATCAATAAGACTCTAAAACCTATTCCTGCCGATATGCCTGAAAAAAAAGTAGCGAATCTATTTGAGCATCGTAATTTAATTTCTGCACCCGTTATTGATGAAAATAATCAACTGATTGGTCGTATTACTATTGATGATGTGGTTGACGTTATTCGTGATGAAGCCGAGCACTCAGTGATGTCTATGGCGGGTTTGGACGAAGAAGAAGATGTATTTGCCCCTGTGATACAAAGTACCAAGCGTCGCAGTATTTGGCTAGGGGTTAATCTCATTACTGTTTTTATTGCAGTCTTTTTTATCGGGTTGTTTGAGGTAACATTACAAGAAAAAATTGCACTTGCAATCCTTATGCCAGTAGTGGCATCCATGGGTGGCATTGCAGGCACTCAAACTTTAATTTTGGTAACACGTGGTATTGCAACGGGTAGGGTAACCACCTCCAACCTTAAAGTGCTCATGAATAAAGAAGTAGCCATTGGTTTTTTAAATGGCATTGTGTGGTCATTGGTCATTGCATTGGCTACTTACGTTTGGTTTGAAGATATCATGCTCAGCGCCGTCATTGCACTGGCCATTGTTGTTAATCTTATTTTTGCGGCTTTTTCCGGTGCATTTTTGCCATCACTACTTATTAAATTTAAAATTGATCCCGCACTTGCTGGTGGAGTAATTTTGACCACCATTACTGATGTAATCGGTTTTGTGGCTTTCTTAGGTTTGGCTTCACTGGTCATCTAAAATTCTAATCTTGTGAAGCTGTATAAATATGCCGTTTGTGCTCAAAAAATATAAGGCAGTTAAAGGCAAAAAAATTCAGCAATTTTTACTCGATGAAGCAGGCTTATCATTATCTGTCTCTCAAAAACTTTTATCTAAAAATAGAGTGTTTAACGACCAGGGAAATACCTTAAAAAATGGACAAATTTTAAAAGGTAAATATGTACAGGTAGCCGTATTTGAGGGCCATACAAGGGGCTTAAAACCACTATTTGAAGTTGAGGATTTTGCCGTCTTTGACAAGCCATCTGGCATTATGGTACACCCAACTCGAAAAACCACGCCCTATTGTTTGCTTGATGAGATAAGACATCATTTTGGTGATAAAGCAGACTTAGCGCATCGAATAGATGCTGAGACTTCAGGACTGGTTTTGGTGGCTAAAAACAAGCAAGCAAGTACCATACTAAAAACTCTGTTTGAAAATAGAGAATGCAGCAAAGAGTACTTAGCTCTCGTAAAGGGCCGGTTAGAAAATAAGATCACTATTGATAAACCCATATCAAAATCAAACAGCGCCATTGTAGTAAGGGTGACCTGTGGAAATGCACAGGGTAAAGCATCGATAACCCATATTCAGCCTTTAAAATTTAACGAAAAAGATAATACGACTTTGGTCAAGGCAATGCCCATCACAGGCAGACAGCATCAAATTAGAGTACATCTAGATTCAATCGGCCATACGATTTTGGGTGATCCAATCTATGGAGTTGATGATCAAGTGGCCGATCAATGCTTAAGAAAAACTTTATCAGACGAACAAAGGGTTGAGTTAACAGGTGCAAAGCGACTAATGCTACATGCCAACCATTTATCGTTTATTTACAAAGATAAAGAATATAGTATTACTTCAAAATTTAGCAAATTTTACGAATGAGCCAAATTTCACAGTAGGAAATCACGTAAATTGATAAAAAACAGCGTAAAAACGCTATTTTTAGGCTAAAAATAAGCTATTTTAACTAATTTTTAAGAAATTTTGGAAATAATTAAAATCAGAAGTCTTTGGTGGAAATATTGTTAGCTTCTAACCAAATTCTAAATTTTGCTTGTATTTCTTCCAGTGTTTTTTGATTATCCGACTCAAAGCGTAGTACCAAACATGGCGTGGTATTGGAAGGGCGTACCAAGCCCCAGCCATTAGGATAATCCACTCGAACGCCGTCAATCGTAGTGATCTCGGCACCTTCAAAGTTTACATTTTCAGCCAATTTATCCATTGCTGTAAATTGTTGGCCTTGCTCATCAAAATGAATATTAATCTCAGGGGTGTTGATACTGTCAGGCAAGTCGGCAAAAACTTGCTCGCAAGTTTGATTGGTTTTTGAGATGATTTCTAACAATCTTGCACCAGTGTAGAGTGCATCGTCAAAGCCGTACCAGCGCTCTTTAAAGAAAATATGGCCACTCATTTCACCACCGAGTGCAGCGCCGGTTTCTTTAAGTTTGGCTTTAATAAAGCTATGCCCTGTGCGTGACATGATTGGATCACCGCCATGCTCAGAAATGTCTTTAGGCAGTAAAGACGAGCACTTAACATCAAACACAATTTTGGCGCCTGGGTTACGTTCAAGAATATCTCTTGAATATAAAATCATTTGACGATCTGCCCAAATCACATTGCCTTTGTTGTCAATCAGGCCGAGCCTGTCGCCATCACCATCAAAGGCAAAACCCATGTCAGCGCCGGTGTTTTTTACCTCTTGGATAATATCAACGAGATTTTTTGGTTTAGAAGGGTCAGGATGATGATTGGGGAAGGTGCCATCGACTAGGCAAAATAGCTTAGTGACTTTAGCACCGAGTTGCTCGAATAGTTTTGGTGCGATATTGCCCGCCACACCGTTGCCCGCATCAACAACAATGTTAAGTGGTTTGTCGAGTTTGATGTCTGATTTGATACGATCAATATAATCTTGCTCAATGTCAACTTTGGTTGAAGTGCCATGACCGGTATTAAAGTCATTGTTTTTAATGCGCTGATACAGCTCTTGAATACGATCACCTGAGAGTGTTTCGCCAGCAATCATAATTTTAAAGCCGTTGTATTCGGGTGGATTGTGCGAGCCGGTAATCATTACGCCCGAGGTAGCAGCTTTGGTATAAGTGCCGTAATACACCAATGGTGTTGGTACCATGCCGATATCAACAATGTGACAACCACTTGATTTAAGACCGTCTTTTAAAGCGTCCATCAGTCCAAGACCGCTTAGGCGACCATCACGCCCCACAACGATACCGCGCTCACCTTTGGCGATGGATTCGCTACCAATGGCAAGGCCGATAAGTTTGACTGCATCGGGTGTGAGGTCTTGCTCAACGACGCCACGAATATCGTAAGCTTTAAAAATGGATTGTGAAATTGGCATGCTGATAAAATGAATTCAAATAAATAGTTTATTTTAATCACAAAGAGTACGCTTAATGAAAGAACAGTTTGAAGTAATTGCACTTGATAACGAAATAATGACACTCAAGGTGGATCGCTCAGGCGGGTGCCATAGTTGTGAGGCAAGCAGTGGATGTGGTACGGGAATATTAGCTAAATATTTTGATCATTATTCTGTGTTTAATAAACCTGTAGAAAATGGTGTGGCAGTGGGTGATTTTGTGACTTTAGAAATATCATCAACTGAGTTATTTTCTCGTGCATTTATGCTTTACATTTTTCCAATACTTTCGTTATTCGTAGGAAGTGCTGTGGGTATGAATTTATATCCATCAACAGAACTGTGGCAAATTAGCTTTGGTTTAATGGGTTTTATTGGTGCACTTTTATTGGTTAAATATTTTCTAAAGTAGGCCTTTAAACGTATTGTTCATAACAAGCCCTTGTGTATAATCGGTTCATTTATAAATAAATTATCTCTATTATGCCAGGCCAAGATATTGATCCTTTAGAAACCCAAGAATGGCTAGAAGCTTTTAAATCTGTCGCTAAAGTTGAAGGTGATGATCGTGCAAAATTCTTGTTAAATCAGCTTATGGACATGGCGCATCATGAAGGCATGGACTTGCCAACTGGTGTTAATACATCGTATTTAAATAGTATTGCCTTAGACAAAGAAATTGAAACACCAA
>JAPYOZ010000009.1 GCA_029941485.1 Gammaproteobacteria bacterium
TTTGGGTAAAAAGTCTTACCCGATTTACATTGGGCAAGGTTTACTCTCTCAGCCTAAGCTTTTAACCGAGCACATTAGTGGCAAGCAGGTGATGATTGTCACCAACACAACAGTCGCACCACTTTATTTAGCTCAAGTTAAATCCTTGCTGGGTGATTATCAAATTTCAACCGTTATTTTGCCTGATGGCGAACAGTACAAAACTCTGGACACTGTTAACTTAATTTTTAGTGCTCTATTAGAGGCGCGCTTTGACCGCTCTTGCACGCTCGTTGCTTTGGGTGGTGGTGTGGTAGGTGATATGACCGGTTTCGCTGCAGCAAGTTATCAGCGTGGCGTAAGTTTTATTCAAATCCCGACTACTTTACTCTCTCAAGTGGATTCAAGTGTGGGAGGTAAAACCGGCGTTAATCATGTGCTGGGTAAAAATATGATTGGTGCTTTTCATCAGCCAAAATGTGTGGTGATTGACGTTGATACATTAGATACGCTAGAGGATCGTGAATATTCAGCTGGCATGGCTGAAGTGATTAAATATGGCTTATTAGGTAATGTTGATTTCTTGCACTATTTGAAAAATAATATTGAAAGCTTGATGGCTAGAGATAAGAGCTTAATTATTGAAGCGGTGTATCAATCTTGTGAAGATAAGGCTAATATCGTCGCGCAAGATGAATTAGAATCAGGCAAACGTGCATTATTAAATCTGGGTCATACTTTTGGTCATGCGATTGAAAACAGTCTAGGTTATGGTGTTTATTTGCATGGCGAGGCGATAGCTGTGGGCATGTTAATGGCTTTAGAAATGTCTCAACTTGAAGGTTATTTAGCAGATGAAGACATTAATCAAGTTAAATATTTATTAGAAAAATCTAATTTACCAATCTCTATTAGCGGTAAAATTACCGCTTCTGATTTCATGGCAGCAATGTCAGTTGATAAGAAGGTGATTGATGGCAATATTCGCTTGATATTATTGAGAAAGTTAGGCGATGCATTTATTTGTGATGACTATCAAGAAGAGTCTTTAGCTCAGGTAGTTAATGATTTTTGCACAACAAAAGATTAAAAAAAGGACGCTATTTTGACTACTAAAAAACAGAAAGAAGAAACTTCTAAAGCTAAGGAAGCATCAGTACCAACCATTGAGTACTTAGAGAATTTAGTTACTAAAATAGATGAGCAAACAAGCTCTAAATTTGAACGATTTTTCTTGCCTGCATTGGCTGTGTTTAGTGCTACTATTATTGGCATGTTTGTCATTATTTATTCAATTACCCAAGACATGACTCGTCTTGCAAATTCAATGGACCCAAACATGGGTGGTAATATGAGTTCTATGGTTACTAGCATTGAAAAACTTTCTAATAATGTTTCGCAAATGACGTTGTCAGTTGCGCACATGCAAAAAAACTTTTTTCAAGTTAATAAGAGCATGGACATCATTGCTAGAAAACTCGATAATTTAGACGCTATCTCTACTGATTTAACTCTAGTTAGTGCCAAGATGGATGCATTGGAGCCGATGTTAATCAACATGGAAGAAATGAACAAAAACATGACAACCATGCAAGATTCCATGACTTGGATGCAGCGTGACTTATCCATCATGCGTGCTTCATTCTCTAAACCAATGAGTGTGATCAATAAGATGCCATTCCCGTTCTAAAAATGTCGTTAAGTCAAGAGCAAGTTAGTCAAATTGCTTATTTAGCGCGATTATCTCTTAGTAAGTCGCAACTTGAGAGCAATACAAAAGACTTGAATAATATTCTAAATTTAGCTGAGCAATTAGCTCAAGTTAATACGGATAATATTGAACCGATGGCACATCCACTGCACATGTCTCAACGCCTTAGGGAAGATAACGTGAGCGAAAAAGATCAATCAGAATTGTTTCAATCGATTGCTCCTCAAACTGGAAAAGATCATTATCTTGTACCCACTGTAATTGAGTAATATGCACACTAAAACCCTTGCTCAACTAGCTCAAGGCTTAAAAAATAAAGAATTTTCCAGTGTTGAGTTGACCCAGCATTATCTGGACCGTATTGAAAAATCAGATCTTAATGCTTTTATCACAGTAACTGATGAACTGGCATTGATCCAGGCTCAAGCAGCTGACGATAAAATCACTAAAGGTAATGCCAGTGTATTGACGGGAATTCCTTATGCCCATAAAGATATTTTTTGCACTCAAGGGGTAAAAACTTCTGCCGGTTCTAAGATGTTAGATAACTTTATTTCCCCATACGATGCAACCGTGAGTCACAAGCTCAATCAGGCTGATTTGGTGATGTTAGGCAAGGCTAATATGGATGAATTTGCCATGGGTTCATCAAACGAGAATTCTTATTTTGGTGATGTTAAAAACCCGTGGGATAAGACAAAAATACCAGGTGGCTCATCCGGTGGTTCAGCGGCAGCAGTGGCAGCTCGTTTGTCAGCATTCGCTACAGGAACAGACACGGGAGGATCCATTCGTCAGCCTGCTAGCTTGTGTGGTATTACTGGCCTTAAGCCTACTTATGGCCGTGTGTCACGTTACGGCATGATTGCTTACGCTTCAAGCCTGGATCAAGCTGGTCCTATGACACAAACGGCCGAAGATGCGGCCCTTGTATTAAATGTGATGGCTGGCTTTGATGAGAAAGATTCCACTAGCGCTGAGCGTGATGTAGAAGATTACACTGCATCGTTAAATGATTCGATTAAAGGGCTGACTATTGGCTTGCCAAAAGAGTTTTTTTCAGAGGGTTTAGATGATGAGGTTGCCTCCCAGGTAATGGCTGCTGTGAAAGAATTTGAAGCCATGGGCGCAACTATTAAAGAAGTGTCGTTACCAAATTCAGCTTATGCAATTCCAACTTATTACATTGTCGCCCCTTGTGAGTGCTCGTCCAACCTGTCGCGTTTGGATGGTGTGCGCTATGGTTATCGCTGTGATGATCCAAAAGATTTAGAAGACTTGTATTTACGCTCTCGCTCAGAAGGTTTTGGTGAGGAAGTTAAACGCCGTATTATGATTGGCGCTTACGCACTTTCAGCAGGTTATTACGATGCTTATTATCTTAAGGCGCAGAAAACTAGGCATTTAATTAGTGAAGACTTCAAAAAAGCTTTCAAAGACGTTGATGTGATTATGGGCCCTGTATCACCAACAACGGCGTTTGATCTAGGCTCGGTGAAAGATTCTGTTTCGATGTATTTAGCTGATATTTACACACTCAGTGCAAACCTAGCAGGCTTACCAGGCATGAGTATTCCTGCAGGCTTTGCGCAGAATTTGCCGGTGGGCTTGCAGCTGATTGGTAATTACTGGTCTGAGTCTAAGTTGTTAAACATTGCCCACCAATTCCAGCAACAAACCGATTGGCATACTCAAATACCAGAGGAGAAAGACTGATGGAATGGGAAACAGTTATCGGTCTTGAGATTCACGCTCAGTTAAATACAAAATCTAAGATTTTTTCGTCAGCTTCAACTCAATTTGGCGCTAAGCCAAATTCACAGGCTTGCGCGGTAGATTTAGGCTTGCCAGGTGTCTTACCTGTTTTAAACAAAGAAGTTGTCAGTAAAGCGGTTAAATTTGGCTTGGCGGTAGATGCCCATATTAATCAGCGTAATGTATTTGACCGTAAAAATTACTTCTACCCTGATTTACCCAAAGGTTATCAAATCTCCCAGCTTGATTGGCCAATTGTTGGTGAAGGCGAAATTGAGATTACGCTAGGCGACAAAACCAAAGTTATTGGCGTTACTCGTGCACATTTAGAAGAAGATGCAGGCAAATCAATTCATGATTTATATGATGACTATACGGCGGTTGACCTGAATCGTGCGGGCACACCTTTGTTGGAAATTGTGTCTGAGCCTGATATGCGAAACGCTAAAGAAGCGGTTGCCTATGCTAAAAAAATTCACGCACTGGTGCAGTATTTAGAAATTTGTGATGGTAATATGCAAGAAGGTTCTTTCCGTTGCGATGCAAACGTTTCTATTCGTCCAATGGGTCAAGAAAAACTAGGCACGCGTGCTGAATTAAAGAACATTAATTCATTTAAGTTTTTAGAGCGTGCGATCAATCTAGAAGTAGAGCGCCAGCAAGACATCCTTGAAGAGGGTGGTGAGGTTGCACAAGAAACTAGACTTTATGATGCGGTTAAGCATGAAACACGCTCTATGCGCTCAAAGGAAGAAGCAAACGATTATCGCTATTTTCCTGACCCAGATTTACTTCCTGTAGAGATTTCAGATGAGTTGATGGCGCAAATCAAACAAGAATTACCTGAACTGCCACAAGAGAAAAAAGCCAGATTTATCGCTGAGTTTGGTTTAAGTGAATATGATGCTGATGTGCTAACTTCACAAAAACCAATGGCAGATTATTTTGAGAAAATGATTGTTAATAACGCCGATCACGCCAAGTTATGCGCCAACTGGATTATGGGTGAACTTAGCGCCTCTCTTAATAAACACCAGCTTGAATTGCTAGACGCACCTATTACTGCCGATGATTTGTCTTTGCTGGTGAATCGTATTGGTGATGACACTATTTCTGGCAAGATCGCCAAAGATGTGTTTAAAGCCATGTGGGATGGCGAAGGCAGTGCTGATGAAATTATCGAAGCCAAAGGCTTGAAGCAAATGACGGATACAGGTGCTATTGAGGCGATTGTTGATGAAATTATTGCTAATAATCAAGCGCAGGTTGAGCAGTTTAAATCAGGCAATGAAAAGATTTTAGGATTTTTTGTAGGTCAAGCAATGAAAGCTACACAGGGTAAAGCCAACCCTAAATTACTTAACGAAATGTTAAGATCAAAACTTGGCTAAAAACACCCTGAATTTTTCAAGTTTGGGCGAGGAATTCTTCTCACCGATTGAAACACAGCCTTTAAGTAGTCCTTTTTTAATTCACAAAAACCAAACTTTATACGATCAACTCAACTTGAGCATGAGTGATGCTGATTTACTTGGTGTTGCTTCAGGTGAACGACAATTTCAAGGCACACAACCGATTGCCAGTATTTATGCAGGGCACCAATTTGGTCATTTTGTATCACAACTAGGTGATGGACGCTCTTGTTTGATTGGTCAGATACAAGAGTATGAGCTCTCTCTTAAAGGTGCAGGGCCAACACCGTATTCCCGTGGCGCAGATGGGCGGGCAGTATTAAGGTCTTCCATTCGAGAGTATTTGTGTTCTATTGCTATGAAAGGCCTTAATATTGCTACGACTGAGGCTTTAATCTTAGTAGGTAGTGAGACCGAGGTTTATCGAGAAAATATCGAACCTGGTGCGATTGTGATGCGTGTAGCATCTAGCCATATTCGTTTCGGACACTTTGAATTGTTTGCTTCACGCGGGCAAACAAAGCAAATTAAGCAATTGGCAGATTTTGTTATTGAGCAGTATTACCCGCATTGCCAGGGCAAGAATAGATATGTTGATTTTCTGTCTGAAGTGGTTAAACGCACCGCTGTCATGATTGCTGAATGGCAAGCACAAGGCTTTTCTCATGGGGTAATGAATACTGACAATATGTCGATTCTAGGATTAACGATTGATTACGGCCCATTTGGTTTTTTAGAAACTTACAATCCTAAATTTGTTTGCAATCATTCTGATCATGAAGGACGCTATGCGTTTGAACAACAGCCTGGTGTCGCCTTGTGGAATTTATCTCGTTTAGCAGATAGCCTTGGAAGTTTAATCACTGATCAACAAGCCAAGACTGTATTAGATAGTTATCAAACTCATTTGGTTGAGGTGTATTCTAAGTTAATGAGGAAAAAATTTGGATTAGTTGAAAAAGACGACCAAGACAATGTACTTATTGGCCAATTCTTCGAAGTGTTGTGCAAAAATAAAAAAGACTATAGCAACTCGCTAAGACAACTTAATGATGTTGATACACTATCCAAAGATTCGGATTTTAGCGATTGGCTTGTGTTGTACGGTAAACGCGTTGCCCAAGAGCAAAGTAGCAATAGAGTTGAGTTAATGAACAGCGTGAATCCTAAATATATTTTGCGTAATTATTTGGCTGAAGTGGCCATTCGAAAAGCCCAAGATGAGAAAAACTATACTGAAATTGACACACTGTTTAATTTACTTAGCCAGCCTTTTGATGAGCACCCGGGCTTAACTACTTATACTGATGAAGCGCCTAGTTGGGCGCAAGGTCTTGAGGTGAGTTGTTCTTCTTAACCCAGTAAGTTAACAATAATTAAATCAACCAAATTAAGTCCTGATAAATTTGATAGCCATATCAGCATAAATAAGACGATTGGCCATACTACAATTTTAAACACGCCAAAATATAGCAAACCAATTAGGATAAATAGACCATATGGTTCTAGTTGGTCGTATTGGTAGGCCATTTTTTTAGGTAATAAAGAGCTAATGACTCTACCGCCATCTAAGGGTGGAATGGGTAATAAGTTAAAAATTGCTAATAGTAAATTCACAAAAACACCAGCCCCACCCATTAGCACCAAAAATGGAATATTAGCACTGTTTGCAATAGCAACCACAATTAGCCATCCAATTGCCATTAGTAAGTTAACACCAGGCCCTGCTAACGCCACCCAAAACATATCTCGTTTGGGTGATCTGAGTGCGTTAAAGTTAACCGGTACCGGTTTTGCCCAACCGAAAATAAAACCAGAAGAGGATAGGTACAATAGTGCTGGCACTAGTAATGTACCAACGGGGTCAATATGCTTGATAGGGTTAAGAGTTAGGCGCCCCATCATTCTTGCGGTATGGTCGCCTAGCTGGCTTGCAGTCCAGCCATGCGCTGCCTCATGGATGGTGATAGCAAACAGCACCGGAATTGCCCAAATTAGAATCGATAGAATATCACTCATACAAAACCTCTCATAGGTAAAATCAACCACAAATAAATTATATCTATTTTATCGAAAATGAAAACAACGCAACTGTTAATTCCGACTCAAAAAGAAGCGCCAAATGATGCTCAAGTGATTTCCCATCAGTTGATGATTCGTGCAGGGTTGATTTCCAAACTGGCTTCTGGCTTGTATACCTATTTGCCAATGGGTTTAAGGGTCTTGCAAAAAGTAGAGGCGATTATCCGTGAAGAGATGAATAAGGCTGGTGCACAAGAGCTACTTATGCCGGTTGCACAGCCAGCAGAGCTTTGGCAGGAGTCTGGTCGTTGGGATCAGTACGGCCCTGAGTTATTACGTTTTAACGACAGACACAACCGTGAGTTTTGTTTAGGCCCAACACACGAAGAAGTGATTACTAATTTGGCTGCTCAGTACTTGCGTAGTTATAAGCAATTACCGATGAATTTTTATCAAATTCAAACCAAATTTCGCGATGAAATACGCCCTCGTTTTGGGGTAATGCGCTCGCGTGAATTTATCATGAAGGATGCTTATTCGTTTCATTTGGATCAAGCTTCATTGCAACAAACTTACGATTTAATGCACCAAACTTACTGCAATATCTTTGATCGATTAGGTTTGGATTACCGCCCAGTATTGGCGGATTCTGGCGCTATTGGTGGCGACAGTTCACATGAGTTCCATGTATTGGCAGACTCTGGTGAAGATGCAATTTGCTTTTCAGACAAATCCAATTATGCGGCGAATGTTGAAAAAGTAGCCTTTTCTGAGCAAAATAAAACTTGCAAAGCACAAGGTAAGGAAGAAAAAATATTAACCAAGAAAAAAACCAGTATTGAAGACGTAGCTGAATTTTTAGCTATTGAACAATCGCAGTGTGTCAAAACCTTAATTGTTAAAACGGAGAATGGCTTTAAAGCATTAGCACTTCGTGGTGATCACGAGCTCAATGAGGTTAAGGTTCAAAACCTATACGGTGATTTTGAATTTGCAACCGATGATGAAATTAAATCGTTGGATTTAAAGAAAGGCTTTATTGGTGTTCACGGTCTAAGTGTTACTCTCATTGTTGATTATTCTGCCAGTGTGCTGTGTGATTTTGTCTGTGGTGCTAACGAATGGGATCATCACTTAACTGGATCTAATTGGCAAGGTATTGATTTTACTGAGGCCGATCTTCGTAATGCTGTAGAAGGCGATGCATCACCAGATGGTAAAGGCAAGCTGGTGATTAGGCGCGGTATTGAAGTGGGGCATATTTTCCAACTCGGTACCAAATACTCTGAGGCGATGAAAGCTAATGTCATTGGTGAGAGTGGCAAGGCGGTTACGACTACGATGGGTTGCTATGGTATTGGCGTAACACGCGTGATTGCTGCTGCTATTGAACAAAACTATGATGATCGAGGTATTATTTTTCCAGCAAGTATTGCGCCGTTTCAGGTCGTGATTGTGCCTATTAATTACAATAAGTCCACTCGGGTTAAAGCCTTGGCAGATGACTTGTATCAGCAATGCTCAGAGGCTGGTATTGAAGTACTGCTTGATGATCGTAAAGAACGTGCCGGGATTATGTTTGCTGATAGTGAGCTCTTGGGTATCCCGCATCGAATGGTACTGAGTGATACTCACGCCGACAACGGCAATGTTGAATATAAAGCCAGAAATAATGCAGATAAAATCGAAGTTAAGTTTGACGAAGCCCTAAGCTTTATTCAAAGCAAAGTTGATTAATGGTTTGGTTGCAATATCTTTTGCCGCAACATTTGGCGTCGAAGCTTATGTTTCGCTTTGCTCGTATTGAAAATACTTGGCTAAAAAACACCTTTACCCACTGGTTTGTTGAGTCGTATCAAGTTGATTTATCACAAGCTAAGCGTGAGCAAGTTGAGGATTACAAACACTTTAATGATTTCTTTACACGCTCACTTAAGATAGGTGCTAGGCCAATTGCTGATAGTGCGATTGTTTGCCCGGTAGATGGTGCTGTATCTCAAGTAGGAAAAATCAACAATGCACAAATTCTGCAAGCAAAAGGTCGTGATTACAGCGTTAATCAATTGTTAGGCAATGATTCAAGGTCAGTAGATTTTACAGATGGCTTCTTTGCTACCATTTATCTTTCACCGAAAGATTATCACCGTATTCATATGCCTTACGATGGGAAGCTGATTTCGATGGATTATATTCCAGGTGATTTGTTTTCAGTTAATCAACAAACGGCGCAAAATGTTGACAATCTGTTTGCTAGGAATGAGCGCGTAGTGTGTTATTTTCAAACTGAATTTGGATTAGCTGCTTTTGTTTTAGTGGGTGCAATTTTTGTGGGTTCCATGCAAACAGTTTGGCACGGTCAGATTAACCCACCGTATAAAAAACAAGTACAACACTTTGATTATTTAGACCAAGATATTAAGCTGAAAAAAGGTGAAGAAATGGGTCGATTTAATATGGGTTCAACCATTATTATGTTATCACCTAATCAAGACAATCCGTTTAATCTAAGTGAATTAGAGCGAGTTCGAATGGGGCAAGCGCTAATCTAGCTTTGTTAGTTTAACCAACTTGATGGTTTGCTCGGAGATTTGCATAATTTCAATCAGTACATTATCTACTTTAAAACTAATGTCTCGCTTTGGAATGCTTTGCAGTTCTTCCAAAATTAACCCGTTGAGTGTTTTGGCTTTAGCAGCCGATAAATTGATTTCTAGCAAAGTATTAAGCTCTCGAATGCTAATTCTAGGATCGATTAAATAACTACCATCTTTTTGCTTAACGACCTCCTCAATGGCCTCATTTTGATTTGAGGTAAATTGACCGACAATTTCTTCCAAAATATCTTCAAGCACCACTAAACCTCTAACTTCTCCATATTCATCAACCACTAGGCCAAGACGTCTTTTTTGTGTTTGAAAATGTTCTAGCTGGTGTGCTAAAGAAGTACCCTCGGGTACGAAGTAGGGTTTACGAACTAATTGTAGTGCCGCCTTTATGCTGAATTCACCTTTGGCGTATAGATTAACAACGTCCCTCATGTGTAGAACCCCTGTAATGTTATCAGGTGAGCCATCAAAGGTTAATAGTCGCGTGTGTTGGATGCGTTCTAATTGCGACAAAATATCGTCATGATTATTAATATCAACACTAATGAGTTCGTGGCGAGGAATCATAATATCTTCAACTTTGACTTTTTCTAAATCAATGATGTTGAGCAGCATTTTTTGATAGTTTGAGGCGATGACTGGCTTGGCATCATGCACCACCATTCTAAGCTCTTCAGGGCTAATACCACTTTCCTGTTCACTGTTTTTAACACCAAACAATCTAAGAATATTTTTTGATAACTGTGCGATAATCCATACAAAAGGTTTAAATGCTTTAATTAATAGCTCAATAACAATGGAGGCAGGCAGGGCGATTTTTTCTGGGTTTTTAGCCGCAAAGGTTTTTGGTGTGGTTTCTGCAAAAATTAAAATAATAAAAGTCAGTAGTATGGATGCATAGACAATAGAGCCTTCCCCGTAAAGTTTAATGGCAAGTAAAGTAGCAATACTTGAGGCGAAAATATTAACAAAGTTATTACCCAGTAAAATAGTACCGATTAAATGATCAAGATCGTTTAATAGTTTTTCTGTGCGTTTGGCGTTTTTGTTATTTTTGTTACTAAGGGCTTTAAGACGATAGCGATTAATTGCCATCATTGAAGTTTCAGCAGAGGAGAAAAAAGCAGAGCCTAGTATCAATCCTAATAGGATTGATACTAGCCAAAAGGTTGAAAGATCTTCCAAAGATTTTTAGTTTTTAGTTTTAATATTTGGCAGTTTAGCTCAAATGGTTAAAAGCATCAAGTCCTGGATAAATCGCTTTAGAGCCTAATTCTTCTTCAATACGAAGTAGACGGTTGTATTTTGCCAATCGATCAGAACGAGATAAAGAGCCAGTTTTGATCTGGCCACAGCCTGTTGCTACTGCTAAATCAGCAATGGTTGTGTCTTCAGTTTCACCGGATCGGTGGGACATGACACAAGTATAGCCTGCTTGAGTAGCCATTGACATGGCGCTGAAAGTCTCAGTCAAGGTACCAATTTGATTGACTTTGATTAGGATTGAATTGGCAATGTTGTTTTCAATGCCTTTCGTTAAAATAGCACTGTTAGTAACAAAAAGATCGTCGCCAACCAATTGCACCTTACTACCAATTTTTTTCGTGAGTAAGTCCCAACCACCCCAATCATTTTCATCCATGCCATCTTCAATCGAGATAATTGGGTAATTTTCTACCCAATTAGCAAGGTAGTCTACAAATTCACTTGAGCTGAGTGATCTATTTTCAGAAGCTAAATTGTACTTGCCATCAGCATAGAATTCAGAGCTGGCTGCATCAATGCCAATATAAATGTCTTTTCCCGCCTCATAGCCTGCATTTGCAATTGCTTCTAAAATCACTTTAATTGCATCTTCATTTGAGGCCAAATCCGGTGCAAAGCCACCTTCGTCACCAACGGCAGTATTCATGCCTTTTTCTTCAAGTACAGTTTTTAAGTGATGAAACACTTCCGCACCGTAGCGGAGCGCTTCTTTAAAACTCGGTGCGCCGGCAGGAATAATCATAAATTCTTGAATGTCAACACTGTTGTTAGCGTGCTCTCCACCATTGATAATGTTCATCATTGGTACAGGCAATTGGTAATTACTGCCTTGATCCAGTGAAGTGTATAAGGGTTTGTTCTGTCTATTGGCATTGGCATGTGCACAAGCCAAAGACACGGCTAAAATTGCATTAGCACCCAGTCTTGATTTGGTTTTCGTACCATCAAGATCAATCATTGCTTGGTCAATTTTTCCAAGGTCTTCAATACCAAAGCCACACAGGCATTCATGAATTTCTGTGTTGATAAATTCAACTGCTTTTAAAACGCCTTTACCTAAGTAGCGTGATTTATCGCCATCACGCAGCTCTAATGCTTCACGTTGACCTGTCGAGGCACCCGATGGCACCATTGCACTACCCATTGATCCATCGTCCAGAATGACATCCGCCTCAACGGTCGGATTGCCTCTAGAATCAAGTACTTCTCTTGCTTTAATTTGTTGAATTTTCACCTTAATATTCCATACGTTTATTCAAAGAATGATTTCATTTTACCAAAGAAAGAGCTGGATTCAGGGTGATGTTTCTTACCGCATGATGCCGAAAATTCTTTCAATAAATCTTTTTGTTTTTTATTTAAATTAACCGGTGTTTCAATTTTTACTTGGCAAAGTAGGTCGCCGACACCATCGTGTCGTATTGCTTTTATGCCTTTACCACGTAGGCGAAATAATTTTCCAGTTTGAGTACCTGCGGGTACTTTGATTTTAAGTTTGCTACTCAGTGTTGGCACTTCGATTGAGCCACCGAGCGTTGCCGTGGCAAAATCAATTGGAACTTCGCAATATAAATCATTACCTTCTCTTTGAAAGATACTGTGCTTTTTAACGTGCACTTCTACATACAAGTCGCCACTTGGACCACCTCTAGCGCCGGCTTCACCTTCACCGCTTAGACGAATCCTATTGCCAGTATCGACACCAGCAGGAATCTTAACTGATAATGTTTTTTGTTTTCTCACCACACCTTGTCCACGACAAGTGCCGCAAGGTTTTTCAATTTTTTGACCGGTTCCAGAGCACACATGACAAGGGCGCTGTACTGCAAAAAATCCTTGTTGCACCTGTATTTGTCCAGAGCCACTGCAAGTACCACAAGTTTTAACTGAAGTACCAGGTTTTGCACCTGTGCCATGGCAAGTATCACAAGCTTCATTTTTAGGAATTCGAACTTTAACCGTTGTGCCTTCTGCTGCTTCTTTTAGGTTAATTTCTAAATCATAGCGAAGATCTGCCCCACGGTTATCTGGCTGAGCATTTCCGCCACCGAAAATATCTCCAAAAATATCTCCAAATCCACCACCACCGCCACCAAATGGGCTGCCGCCACCGAACCCACCAGCACTACCGTCAACGCCTGCATGACCAAATTGATCGTAGGCTTGACGCTTTTGCGAGTCTGACAATACGGCGTAGGCTTTTTGTATTTCCTTGAATTGTTTTTCAGCAGATGCTTTGTTATCTGTATTCCGATCAGGATGATGCTTCATTGCTAAGCGTTTGTAAGCTTTTTTTATTTGCTTATCGTCAGCACCTTTCTCAACTCCTAATACTTCGTAATAATCTCTTTTTGACATATTTACCTTAATGAATAAAAAACCTTCTCCAAATGATTCATCTGAAGAAGGTTAGTTTTTAAGTAATAATTGTTTATTTACTTGTCGTCTTGAACTTCTTCAAAATCAGCATCAACTACATCATCACCTGCATCTGCAGTTTCACCGCCATCCTCATTAGCACCAGCTTTAGCTTGAGCTTTTTCTGCTAATGGTTGTGCCTTTTCACTTAAGTTTTGAACTTTAGCATCGATGGCTTCTTTGTCGTCGCCTTTAATGGCCTCTTCAAGCTCAGTAATTGCAGTTTCAATGGTTGATTTTTCATCGTCAGAGATTTCATCTTTCAACTCTTCTAAGGTTTGTTTAGTTGAGTGTACTAATGAGTCTGCCATGTTGCGCGAAGTGACTAATTCTTGGAATTTTTTGTCTTCATCAGCATGTGCTTCAGCATCTTTAATCATTTTTTCAACTTCTTCATCGCTAAGACCACTTGAAGCCTTAATAGTGATTGATTGCTCTTTACCAGTATTTTTATCTTTAGCAGAAACGTTCAAGATGCCATCAGAGTCAATGTCTAACGTTACTTCGATTTGTGGTTGACCTTTTGGCGCTGCACCAATACCCTCTAAGTTGAATTGACCCAGCGACTTGTTTCCACTAGCCACTTCGCGCTCACCTTGCAGTACGTGAACGGTTACTGCCGATTGATTATCCGCCGCTGTTGAGAAAATCTGAGACGCATTCGTAGGAATGGTGGTATTTTTCTCAATGAGTTTAGTCATTACACCGCCCATGGTTTCAATGCCTAATGATAATGGGGTTACATCAAGTAACAACACATCTTTAACATCGCCACCTAATACGCCCGCTTGAATGCCTGCACCCATTGCCACCGCTTCATCAGGGTTTACGTCCTTTTTAGGTTCTTTACCAAAGAAATCTTGCACCATTTTTGATACTTTCGGCATACGCGTTTGACCACCAACAAGGATGACTTCATCGATATCACTGCTTGAAAGATCCGCGTCTTTGAGTGCGGTCTTGCAAGGCTCAATGGTGCGTTTTAATAGGTCGTCAACTAACGATTCTAATTTAGCACGCGTAATCTTAATGTTAAGGTGTTTAGGACCCGATGCATCAGCTGTTACGTAAGGTAGATTCACCTCTGTTTGCTCTGAAGAAGACAATTCAATCTTGGCTTTTTCTGCCGCTTCTTTTAAGCGTTGTAGTGCCATTGGATCATTGGTTAAGTCAACGCCTTGATCTTTTTTAAACTCATCAACTAAATAGCCAATAATACGTTGGTCAAAATCTTCACCGCCTAAGAAAGTGTCACCATTGGTTGATAGTACTTCAAAGTGTTTTTCACCATCGATGTCTTCCATTTCAATGATAGATACATCGAAAGTACCACCACCTAAGTCATACACAGCTACGGTTTTATCACCTTTAACTTTGTCAACGCCATAAGCCAATGCGGCGGCTGTTGGCTCGTTAATGATGCGCTTAACATCCAAACCAGCAATTTTTCCTGCGTCTTTAGTGGCTTGACGTTGTGAGTCGTTAAAGTAAGCAGGAACAGTAATCACTGCTTCGGTAACGGTTTCACCTAAATATTCCTCAGCAGTTTTTTTCATCTTTTCGATCACTTTGGCTGAGATTTCTGGAGCGGCCATTTTCTTACCGTTAACCTCTACCCAAGCATCACCATTGTCAGCCTTAACAATTTTGTACGGCACTAGTTTGATGTCCTTCTGTACGGCTTTCTCGTCGAAACGGCGACCAATTAAACGCTTAATTGCGTATAAAGTATTTTCAGGATTAGTGACTGCTTGGCGTTTTGCCGACTGACCCACTAAGATTTCTTTACTGTCTTTTGGATAAGCGATGATAGACGGTGTGGTGCGATCACCTTCCGAATTTTCAATAATTTTAACTGAGCCGCCATCCATAATAGCGACGCATGAATTTGTTGTACCTAAGTCAATACCAATAATTTTTGACATTTTTTAACTCCTTGTGTTTGATATACCTCCTATATAGGGATAGTCAAAACTTTTTTCAAGGAATTTAATAAAAAATATTTAAAGTTTGGCTTTTAAGAGTTTTTCAACCGATTGTGGCACAAAAGCACTGATGTCGCCACCGAGTGTGAGAATTTCGCGAACCAATGAAGATGAAATATTAGCGTACTGTTCGGCGGGGGTCATGAACAAAGTTTCAATGTTAGGGTTAAGGTGTTTATTCATGCCTGAGAGTTGGAACTCGTATTCAAAGTCGGATACAGCGCGGAGTCCACGCAGAATGACTTGAGCATTTTGCTCATTGGCAAAATCCACCAACAACGTATTAAAACTCAGCACTTGAATGTTATCAATATCCTTAAGTGCGGTAATAGCGGCATTAACCCTATCATCAATACTTAGGAATGATTTTTTTTTGCTGTTTTGAGTAATGCCAATCACGACCGTATCAAATAATTTACTGGCGCGATGAATTAAATCAATGTGGCCATTGGTTATTGGGTCAAACGAACCGGGATAAATTGCAATTTTTTTCATAGTAATTCAATTAAACAGTAAAAAACGTTACCAGATTGTTTTTGTTTGCTGATTTCGATTTTTTCCGAAATTTTCTCAGCAACATCTGCTTCATTTATTATATATTCTGATTCTATATAGATTTTACTACCTGTGGCAACAAAACCACCTTCTGAGAGTAATTTTAAGGCTTTTGGCAGGATGTTTTTGTTAAAAGGAGGGTCTAAGAAGACAAAATCAAAGGTTTGATTGCTTTTTTTGCTTAAAAACTCAAGTGCGTCTTGGTTGAAACATTGAATTTTATCTGATTTTAATAATTTTCTATTTTTTTCAAGATTTTGAAAAGCTTGTGTATTTTTCTCAATACTAACAATCTCTTTAGCACCTCGGGATAAGGCTTCAAAACTCAGAGATCCACTACCAGAGAATAAATCCAAATACGTTTTGTTAAAAGACTCGAACTGAATCCAATTAAACAAGGTTTCCCGTATCTTGCTAGATGTAGGTCTTAAACCAGGGGCATCAGGGAAGTTAAATTTTCTACCCCGATATTCACCAGATATGATTTGAAAGGTGTTGCTGACAGACAAGCGTTATTTTTTATAAGCGTCGAAAGATTCTTGCAATTCTTTTTTGGCTTCTTCAGCATCACCCCAACCATCAATTTCAACCCACTTGCCATCGTCAAGATCTTTGTAGTAGCGGAAGAAGTGCTCAATCTGGTCTTTAAGAGTTGCACCAACATCATCAATGCATTTGATGTTGTGGTAAGATTTACACAGTTTGTCAGTAGGTACGGCTAATATTTTTGAATCCTTGCCGGCTTCATCGGTCATTCTAAGTACGCCAATTGGGCGTGCGGTAATCACACTGTCGTGAATCAGTGGATAAGGGGTAATTACCAATACATCCGCAGGGTCGCCGTCATCCGCTAGGGTTTCTGGCACAAAGCCGTAGTTACAAGGATAGAACATTGGTGTTGAAATAAAGCGATCCACAAACATGGCGCCAGTGTCTTTATCAATTTCGTATTTCACAGGGGATGAATTTGCTGGAATTTCAATGATGACGTTTACTTCTTCAGGGAGATTTCCCGCTGAAACTGGTTTTAAACTATTTTGCATTTTCCTAACTCCTTTTTTAGTAGATTAAAACGCCAACCGCTTAGAAAAATAACCGAGCGATCGCCACGAATAAAACTTAATAATGACTTGCCATTGGCAACAACTTTATCATCTAGATTATACTGATTTGCTATTTTTTGTATCAGTTTTTGTAATTCATTTTTTTTGGCTTTTTCAGTTTTTGTCGGTACTTTGTGTTTAGCAACTTGAATACTCATTGCCTCAATGTCTGGATGATGATCGAGAAATTTGTCAAACATCGATTTTTCTTTAGTAGAGAGATTGTCTTTGCCCGATGCACAATTGATTAATTTATCATCCGCTATGATCCATTTTCTGGGTTTGTTTTGATGCTTTGCTTGGTGCTCTCTCCATGCAGACAGCTGTGCGGCTTTAGTTTGAGATTTATTTGCTAAGTGTGAAAAACCTTTTACTCTCTGCCAAGCATTTTTAATGTCCGGATTGTAAAGGCTAATGTCTAATAATGATTCGCCTTCTTCTTTAATCCAAGCGGATTTGCCTTCAGTTTTTAATTGTACTTGCAGTTGATGATAATTTTTAAGCAAATAACGCACGTCATCAAGAGCGTATTCAATGGCTTCATCGGGTAGAGGGCGAGTAGTCCAATCCAATCTAGTGTAAGCTTTTTCCAAATGAACATTTTGCAAGACTTCAGTCAGCGCTTGATAAGAAATCTGAGTAGGGTAATTCACCAAACTTGCAGCAATTTGAGTGTCAAATAATTGCTTTGGTAATTGTTTGGATAGATAATACAACGCTTCAATGTCTTGCCTAGCAGAATGCACAATCCATAAGCAATCGTCTTGGTAAAGTTTTTCGAATAAAGGACTTAGGTCGTCCAGAGCTAAAACATCAATACAATCAGTAGCATTTTTGGTGGCGATTTGTACCAAACATAAAACTGGATAATAGGTGTTAACGCGCTTGAATTCGGTATCAATGGCGAGATCAGTTTCGTCTTTGATTGAGCTTAAAAAATCGCTCAGTTGTATCTGTGTATTTATCATTGTTGTATTTTAGCAACAATTAAGCATAACACTCGTTTTTTTATGAGATAATCGGCATAGAAATAATGATACCGATGCATTACTAAATGATTTTTAACCAAGCTTCTGAATTGAAAAAAACCTTACCCGCTTGGGTTTGGTTAGTTGTGTTTCTAATTTCTATTTCAGGTACGTTTTATTTAGGCCTTAATCCTAAATTTATTACGCAGTACTGGCAAGCTTTGGTTGGGTACAACGTTGTAATGAGTTCGGTTGCAGTGTTTTATATTTTAATCGATATCAAACACTTAAAAAACGATCTCAAAGAGAACATTATTGGCTCAAGATTTACTTGGTCCTTCATTAAGATTGTACCTATCTTGGTAATTGTGCCGGTGTTATCTTTTTATTTATTTTCTTTTCAGTCCATTCAAGAAAACGTTAGAAATTCAGAAAAGACATTTGATGCATTTAACGCTGGTTTTATTCAACAAGTGGATGGTTTGTATCAAGGCGTTCAGAAAGTAAGAGACGATCGTTACACCAGCCACAGTCGAGATTTGTTAGACGTAATTACTTCTTATGGTAATTTTCAAAAAGACTCAAAACGCTATAAAAGTGACATGCAAATCTTTCTTGACGGCCTCATTGACAAAGGGTGGGCGTGTCAGATAAGTTTATTTGATCATGAAGCAGAATTGGTTGCTAAAACTGCAGACATTAAAAGTTGTGCCTCAATTGAAGATCATCCGTTGCCAGATGCTCAGACTTATACCATTAATGAAGATGAAAAAAGTAACGTTATTCAGGTCAAAATGTCAACAAGATACATTACTAGAGCACCTACAAAAGATTTTCTTGCGATTGATGTTTTGTACACAACGGATCCGAATCTGCTGAGTTTTCTGCGACAAGTTAGAGGCTTTAGTGATAGAACAAAAACAATTCAATTTTCCGCCAATACCGCCGTTACTCAAAAGCGATTTTTGATTGATTTTTCATCTACTGTACTACTGGCAATCTTAAGTGTATTGATGATTGTTTTTCGAATGATGGATCATTTGATGAAACCTTTGCATAATTTGTCACTGGCCACAAGAGAAATTGCAAAAGGTAATTACGACGTACAGGTTGATATTCATGAGGAAAACAAAGACATGCAAGAGTTGATTAAATATTTTAATCAAATGTCTAGGCAGATTGAGTCTTCCCGTGAAGATCTAGATACCCATAACCTATACTTAGAGACTATTTTGAAGTATTCTTATGGTGTGATTGGCCTTGATCGAAAAAGAAGAATTCGCCTGATTAATCCAGTCATTGGAAAAATGCTCCATATTGAAGATGAAAAAGAATTCGTTGGCAAGCTTTGTGACTCTATTTCCAGTAAATATAAATACCTAAAGCCTTTGTTTGACATGACGGTAGATAAGTTTAAGCAAGATTTAGGAGAGTGGGAAGAGCAGCTTGATGTTTCATTGCCTGAGCGACACATTCTGCTAACTTGTCAAGGGACAGCACTGGACACTCACGACAAAACTTTGGGCTATGTGATTATTATTAAAGATATTTCACAGCTTCACAGGGCGCAGAAAAAAGCCGCTTGGGGTGAGGTGGCTGTGCGTATGGCGCATGAAATTAAAAACCCACTCACTCCAATTTTGTTATCTGCTCAGCGCTTAAGGAACAAATTTTTAGAAACACTTAAGGGCAAGGATTTAGAGATTATCGATAAAACCACCAACACCATTATTGAACAAGTTAAGTCGATGGACAAGATGGTTACAGCTTTTGCAGAGTATGCCAACACACCACAAGTCGAAAGAAAGCCTTCTGATTTAAATGCACTCATTAATCAAACTATTTCGCTTTACGATGCACAAAGTAACATTAATATTGAGCTTGATTTGTCGGGCAATTTACCGGATTTGTTGTTAGACGCTAATAGTATTTCCAGGGTGTTGATTAATTTGGTGAAAAATGCCGCTGAGTCCATTGAAGATGAACGTGAGTTAGCGATTAAGATTGTTACTCAATATTTAACGTCTGAGGGTATAGTGCGTTTAAGCATCCAAGATAATGGTGATGGTTTTGACGAGGAAGTGATTGACAGAGTGTTCGAACCTTACGTAACCACTAAGGTTAAAGGCAGTGGTTTGGGTATGGCCATTGTGCAAAATATTATTGAACAGCACGACGGAAGGATTTTTGCTGGTAACGTTCAGCCACACGGTGCAATGGTTACTATAGAATTTGATTATAAAGAATAAGAGGAGAAAGAAATGAGCGACTCACCCGTAATTGGCAACATTCTTGTCATTGATGATGAGGTTATTAATGCTGAAACAATGATGGACACTTTAGAGGATGTTAATTATAAAGTGGTATTAGCTGCAGACGCTCAAGAGGCCAAGTCCATTGTTAAAGAGCACACCTTTGACTTAGTGATGATGGACGTTTGGATGCCTGGTCAAGACGGTATGTCTTTATTAGAAGAGTGGATGGAAAATGATTTTTCTGTGCCAGTGGTAATGATGTCTGGCCATGCTGAACATAACGATGTGGTGAAAGCGATTAAACTTGGTGCGGTTGATTTTTTAAAAAAACCACTGCACGATATCCTACCAATTGTGCGTAAGATTTTAGGTGAACAACAGGCTAATAAAGCATCAGAAGAAGCCATTAGTGGTATTGATTTTGACATCCCATTAAAGGCCGCTAGAAATATTTTTGAAAGACAGTACTTTAATCATCATTTAGAAAGCAACAATCGCAACATTGCCAAAGTAGCAGAACTTGCAGGCTTAGAAAGAACAACGCTGTATCGTAAGTTAAAAGACTTAGGGATTGACAAAAAATGAAGATCTTAATCTTAGGCGCAGGCCAAGTTGGCTCTACATTGGCCAAGCACCTTGGATCTGACGATGAAAATGACATCACCATCATTGACAAAGATGAGTCCAATCTGCTGTCACTGCAACGACATTTAGACGTTAAAACTGTTTTAGGGCACGCTTCTTATCCTAATATTTTAGAAGAAGCCGGTATTCAATCCATGGACATGGTGATTGCAGTAACACGCTCTGACGAAGGCAATATGCTGGCCTGCCAAATGGCGCATACTTTGTACCAAGTAGAAAAGAAGGTTGCCCGTATCCGCACAGCAGAATACTTACACAGAAAAGAACTGTTTTCGCCTGATGCCATTCCGATTGATTTTGTTATTACTCCTGAAAGCTTAGTGACAAATTACATTAAGAGAGTGATTGAAGAGCCAGGGGCAGAACAAGTGTTTGAGTTTGAGAACGGCTTAGTGCAGTTGGTAGAAACCAGAGCTTATGCAAACACGCCAATTGTTGGTCATCCAATCAAAGATTTGCATCAGCATTTAACCAAAACACGCATGCGTATCGTGAGTTTGTATCGTAATGGTAGGGCAATTCCTGCTTATGGAGATACCGTTATTAAAGATGGTGATCGTGTTTATTTTGTTACCAAAAAAGAAAGCGTATCTAAAGTTTTAAAAGAATTTAGGCGATTGGACAAGGCTTATAAGAATATTATCATTGCCGGTGGCGGGCACATTGGCCTTGATTTGGCAAAGTTTTTAGAAGGCAAGCATAAGGTTCGTATTATTGAACTTAATAAGAATAGGGTTAGTGAAATTGCCGATCAATTAGACAATACATTAGTCTTGCACGGCAATGCTTCGGATGAAGAATTATTGTTAGAAGAGGGCATTGAAAATACCGACTTATTTTTAGCACTTACCGATTCTGATGAAATCAATGTGATTGTTTCAATTTTAGCCAAACGTTTAGGTGCACACAAAACCATTGCTTTGGTTAAGCGTAATGTTTATGAAGATTTGGCTGAGCAGAGTGAAGATGTGGACATGGTAGTTTCGCCCGATCAAATCACCGCCAGTGGTATTTTGGCACACATTCGAAAAGGCGATACAATGATGGTTCACTCACTGCGTCAAGGCAAGGCTGAAGCGATTGAAATCATTGTTCATGGCGATCAAGACCATTCAAACGTTGTGGGTAGGATGATTGAAGAAATCAAGCTACCGGATGGTGTGGTGGTTGGTTCGATAGTGCGCAATGAGGAGGTCATCATGGGCTCACGTAGATTCGTCATTCAAGAGGGTGATCACGTGTTGTTAGTGCTTACCGATGTGAGTAAGATTCATGCAGTAGAAGTGTTATTTGCAGAGAATGAATAACTCCAATCAAGCCCATGCAATTTAGTATCGTATTCAAAACCATTGGCTTATTGTTAATGGTTTTTAGTCTGACTCAACTCCCTCCAATTATTATTGATTTTATTTATGCTCAAAACCAGTACCAATCTTTTGTAGCGGCATTCGCACTAACATTAGTCAGTGGACTTATTTTATGGCTACCATTTAGAAGAACAAAAAAAGACTTTCGAATTCGTGAAGGCGTGTTGGTGGTTGTGAGTTTTTGGTTTGTATTATCGTTATTTGCAACCACGCCATTTTTATTTTCAGAGTCGCTTAATATGTCGTTTAGCGATGCCTTTTTCGAATCCATGTCAGGCCTTACTACCACTGGCGCTACTGTGCTTTCTGGGTTGGATGATTTACCCAAGGCAATTTTATATTATCGTCAGCAGCTTCAATGGTTAGGCGGTATGGGTATTATCGTATTGGCCGTGGCGATTTTGCCCATGTTAGGCGTGGGTGGTATGGAGCTTTATCATGCTGAATCCAGTGGCATTTCTAAAGAAAGACTCACACCAAAACTCACCCAAACAGCCAAAGCACTGTGGAAGATTTACATCAGCTTTACCATTTTATGCGCGTTGGGTTATTATTTAGCAGGCATGGATGCCTTTGATGCAATTGGACACAGTTATTCTACGGTAGCGATTGGTGGTTTTTCTACCCACGATGCTTCGATTGGTTTCTTTGATTCAAGTGCAATCGAAAGTGTTGCTATTGTCTTTATGCTTTTATCAGGTATTAATTTTTCCTTGCATTTCTTTGTTTGGCAAAAAACCAATATGTTTACTTATTGGCAAGACTCAGAATTCAAAACCTATCTTTTAATTTTAATTTCTGCCGTTACGTTAGTCGCTGTTTATTTATTTAACTCTGAGTATTACAACACAGCAGGAGAATCATTCAGACACGCTATTTTTCAAACGGTTTCCATAGCTACCACCACAGGTTTTTCCTCACAAGATTACTCACAATGGCCTTTTATCTTGCCAATATTATTACTTTTTGCTAGTTTTGTTGGGGCTTGTGCGGGCTCTACTGGTGGTGGTATTAAAGTGGTAAGAGTACTACTTATGTTTAAATTAGCCATGAAAGAAATCAAAAAACTCATTCACCCTAGCGCACAAATTAACATCAAACTCAATCAACGAAGTGTGTCTGAAAAAGTGTTGGTATCAGTTTGGGGATTTTTCTCGTTGTACGTAATTGCTTTTATTTTTATTTTAATCGCTTTAATGTTTACCGGTCTTGATCAAGTGAGTGCTTTTTCAGCAACGGCAGCAAGTATGAATAATCTAGGTCCAGGCTTAGGCGAAGTAGCGGCTAATTATGGTGGTGTCAGTGATACGGCTAAGTGGATTTTAAGCTTCTCAATGTTGCTCGGTCGTTTAGAAATATTAACGCTAATGGCGTTGTTACACAAGGCTTTTTGGCGTTTTTAGTCAAAAACGCTCTATTTGCAAAATTTCAGAAATTTTTCGCATTACCCTTGCAAGGCTTTGTTTTTGAATTAAAAATCGCTTAAATAGCCTATTTTAGGTCTTTAAATAGCTGTTTTTTAGATGGGAATGGTTGTAGGTTTAGTCTTTTGATGGGTTATTTCAATAATTTCTGAAATTTTAGTACAACCCTCAAAGAGCTCACCCCTAAAAACAAATCTCAATCTTTCTAATCTTGTTCATTGGTTTTTCTAAACTCGCTTTGCTTGCTGTGAGCGTAGCGAGGAAATACCCTTGGGGTGCACCAGAAAAAGTATTAAGCACTCAGACGAAAATCGAAGATTTTTGTAAAGTGTTTCATGATTCAACCACAATGTTATAACCTGGTAATGCGTTGAGTAGTTGTTTTCCATAAAA